>JADGHC010000808.1 GCA_019689655.1 Microbispora sp. | reverse complement strand
CTGGCCCGCCACGGGGAAGCGGAAAGGCTGCGCCTGAGCTCGCACCCCCGAGCGCCCGTACCCGGCGGGGGCACGCCGCTCACGCTCGCCCCAGCCGCCCGCACCCCCTGAGCGCCCCGGGCTCGGGCGCTCGGCCGCTCGGGCGGTCAGCCGGTGGCCGGCGGCGCCGGGTCCTCGGGGGGCACGCGGGTCACACGGACCCGGGAGACCCGGCGACCGTCCATCTCCGTCACGGTCAGCGTCACTCCCGGCCCCTCGGCGACCTCGCCGCGCTGGGGCAGATGGCCGAGGAAGGCCATGATGTAGCCGCCCAGGGTCTCGTACGGCCCGTCGGGCAGCCGCACGCCCGTCTGCGCGTGGAACTCGTCCAGGTTGACCAGTCCCTCGACCTCCATGTCTCCGGCGATCAGCCGTACGGCGTCGCCGCTTTCGTCGTACTCGTCGCGGATGTCGCCCACGAGTTCCTCGACCAGGTCCTCCAGCGTCACGATGCCGGCGGTGCCGCCGTACTCGTCCACCACGATGGCGAGGTGGTGGCCCTCGTCGCGCATCTCCGCCAGCGTGGCGAGGACCCGCTTGCTCGCCGGCACGAACTTGACCGGGCGGATCGGCACCACCTCGCTGATCGGGTCCAGCCGCCCGGTGCGCACCGGGTCGAGCAGGTCCCGTACGTGGACGAACCCGATGACGTCGTCGTAGGAGTCGCGGTAGACGGGGAACCGGGAGTGCGGCATGGCCGCGGCAAGCACGGCCGCCTCGGCGAACGGGGTGTCCGCCGCCATGAACTCGACCTCCGTCCGGGGCAGCATGACCTCCCTGAGCTGCCGCTTGCCCGCCGCGAACACCTCGGCGATCACGTCGCGCTCGTCCTGGGTGAGCTCCGTGTGGCCCACCACCATGTCGCGCAGCTCCTCGATGGTCATGGCCGCCCTGTCGGCGGACGGGTTGCCGCCGAGGAGCCGTACGACGCCGTTGGTCGACTTGGACAGCAGCCAGATCACCGGTCTGGACAGCATCGCGATCCGGTCGAGCAGCGGAGCGACCATGAGCGAAAAGCTCTCCGCCCGCTGCCGGCCGAGCCGCTTGGGCGCCAGCTCACCCAGCACCAGCGTCACGTACGAGATGACCAGGGTGACGACGACGAACGCGACGGGCGCGGCCACGCTCGGCCGCAGGCCCCATTGCTCCAGGACCGGGGCGAACCGCGGGCCCAGCGCGTCGGCGCCGAGCGCGCCCGACAGCACGGTCGCCACGGTCACCCCGACCTGGATGGCGGACAGGAAGCGGTTGGGGTCGCGGGCGAGCTTCTCCACCCGCGCGCCGCGGCGGCCCGCGCCGCTCAGGCGGCGGATCTGGCTTTCCCGCAGCGAGACCATCGCCATCTCGGCCGCGGCGAAGACTCCGCCGATCAAAATGAATATCAGGACCAGGGCGATGGTCACCGCGACGTTGCTCACGTCATCAGTCCGTTCGGGTGTCAGGCAGGCCAGGCCGGTCGTCAATCCCCCGGTTGACACGCTGGGATTGCGGTACTGGTGGCATTTAACCCGCTCCTCATGGGAAGCGCGTAAGCTAGGCCCGGTCCGTACATAATCCAACACACTTGAACAGGAGCGAACAGTGAAGCTGCTGGTTACTGGTGGAGCCGGGTACATCGGCAGCGTCGTGGCGGCGCAGCTCCTGGAGGAGGGGCACGAGGTCACGGTGCTCGACGACCTGTCGACCGGGCACGCCGACGCGGTGCCGCGGGGAGCCTCGTTCGTGCAGGCGTCGATCACCGAGGCGGGCGGCGTGCTGGCGGAGGGGTTCGACGCCGTGCTCCACTTCGCGGCCAAATCGCTGGTCGGCGAGTCGGTCGAGAAGCCGGGGCTCTACTGGTCGCACAATCTTGGCGGCACCCTCGCACTGCTCGACGCCATGCGGCAGGCCGGGGTGAACCGGATCGTGTTCTCCTCCACCGCCGCCACCTACGGCGAGCCGGAGCGCACCCCCATCCTGGAGACC
>JADGHC010000101.1 GCA_019689655.1 Microbispora sp. | reverse complement strand
ACCCCCACCAGGACGCCGACGAGCAGCCCCACGCCGAGCACCAACCCGACGCCGCCGCCCTCGGGCTGGCCCAGCCCGAACGGCTCGCAGGCGGTCACCAGCACGATCCGCGTCTCCGGCACCTTCGACGGCGGCATGAAGCGCTACTACGCCAGCGGCGACATGGGTGACGGCGGGCAGAGCGAGAGCCAGGACCCGATCTTCGAGCTGTCCAACGGCGCGACGCTGAAGAACGTGATCATCGGTGCGCCCGGCGCCGACGGCATCCACTGCCTGGGCAGCTGCACCCTGCAGAACGTCTGGTGGGAGGACGTCGGCGAGGACGCCGCGACCCTGATGGGCAGCTCGTCGTCGCAGGTCATGACCATCGACGGCGGCGGTGCCCGGAAGGCGTCCGACAAGGTGTTCCAGCACAACGGCCCGGGCACCATGATCATCAGGAACTTCCAGGTGGAGGACTTCGGCAAGCTCTACCGTGCCTGCGGCAACTGCACGAACTCCTACCAGCGGCACGTGCAGATGTCGAACATCGTGGCGACCTACCCCGGCAAGGCGCTCGCGGGCATCAACACCAACTGGGGCGACACCGCGCGCTTCTCGAACATCACGATCAAGAACGACCCCAATCACAAGATCGTGATCTGCGAGAAGTACAAGGGCGTGCCGAAGGGCAGCGAGCCCACGAAGATCGGTGAGGGCGCCGACGGCACGAACTGCCTCTACAGCTCCTCCGACATCCACTACCAGTAAGCGCACCGGCCGGCCCCGAGATCCCCGGGGTCATGTGTGACGGCGGTGTGAAAAAGACGGCAGGCCCGGTGGTCCCCCCCAGCCACCGGGCCTGCCGCGTCGCATCGCCCCGCCGGGCTCAGGCCGCGCCGTGCCAGCCGCCGTAGTCGGCGAGGAACAGGGCCTCGGTCGTGATGACGCGGCGCAGCTCCTCGAGCACCAGCCGCTCGTTGGGTGCGTGGATCGAAGCGCCGTCGTCCTCGGCGCCGTACAGCAGGATCTCGGCCTCGGGGAACTGCCGGGCGAGGGCCGCCACCAGCGGGATCGAACCACCCTGGCCGACCTGGCGCGGCGCCCGGCCGAAGGCGCGCTCCATCGCCCGCTCGACGGCGTTCATGGCCGGGCCGCCCGGCTCGATCTGGAAGCCCGAGCCGGTGACGAAGTCGCAGAAGGAGACCTTGACTCCCCACGGCGCGACCTTCTCCAGGAAGGCCGTCACGTCGTTCAGCGCCTGCCCGGCGTCCCCGCTCGCGGGGATGCGGATCGTGACGCGGGCCCGGGCCACCGCCTGGACCGCGTTGATCGCGCCGGTCACGGTCGGCACGTCCAGCCCGGTCACGGTGATCGCGTACGACGCCCAGAGCCGGTCGGCGAGCGAGCCGCCGCCGACCAGCGACACGCCGTCGAGCACCCCGGCGAGCTCGCGGAACTCCTCCTCGGAAGGGGCCTCGCCGGGGAAGGTGCCCGGTTCGAGGCCGGGCACCCGGACGTTGCCCTGGTCGTCGTGCAGGGCGGTCAGCATGCGCATGAGCGCGGCCAGCGCGTCGGGGGCGGCGCCGCCGAACGCGCCGCTGTGCACGGCCTCGGCGAGCGTACGGACCTCCACGGTGAACGCGGCCATGCCGCGCAGCGACGTGGTGAGCGCGGGGTCGCCCACCTTGGGGTTGCCGACGTCGGCGACGACTATGGCGTCGGCGCGCAGCAGGTCGGGGTTGGCCTCGACGAACTCCTCCAGGCGCTCGCCGGCGTACTCCTCCTGGCCCTCGATGATGACCTTCACGCCGACGGGGAACCGCCCGCCGAAGGCGCGCAGCGCGGCCACGTGGGTGATGACGCCGCTCTTGTCGTCGGCCGCGCCGCGGCCGTACATGACCCCGTCGACCACCGTGGGCTCGAACGGCGGGGTACGCCACAGGGCGAGGTCGCCGGCGGGCTGCACGTCGTAGTGCGCGTAGAGCAGCACGGTCGGGGCCCCGTCGGGGGCGGGTGCCTCGGCGAAGACGGCGGGGAAGCTGCCCTCGACCGGGATCTGCCGGACGTGCGGGAGGCCGGCGGCGCGCAGCAGCCGCTCGACGAGTGCCGCGGCCTCCAGGACCGGGGCTTCGGAGTGCCCCGGGAACGCGACGGACGGGATGGCGACCAGTCGCTTGAGGTCCTCGACCGTCTGCGGCATGCCCTCCTCGACGGCGCGCTCGATCTCCTCTGGTGTCACGGCGTACTCCCGGCTGTAGGTGGATCTTCCCGGCGGCGGGTCGTGTCCGGCGAGTCACGCCCCGCCGCGCGCCGGGCGGCGCCTCGTGCGGTGTCGCCCCGCTCCGGCCCGCCGCCGTGCGACGCGGCCACCCGGACCACCTCGCGACGGGCAGGGCGGCCTTCGCCGGTCCACTCCCTGGTGGACCCCATTTGACCACAGGTCGGGCGGCCCCATCTTTCCGGTCCGGATAGCCTCAATCTACTGTGACGGATTTCGTTGCCATTACATGTTGTCATAGCGGAATCCGAACTTCTATTGCAGTGCGGCCACGTAATCACTTGGCAAAACGCAGAACCGGCATGCAGACTGTGCACAGCGACGGATCACCTGAGGGAAGGTTGCGATGACGCGCCCCGACGTTCTCAAGGCCGCACAGGACAATCTCTGGATGCACTTCACGCGCCACTCCTCCTACGCGGGAGGGGAGGTGCCCGTGATCGTCCGCGGCGAGGGCGCCTACGTCTACGACATCCACGGCAAGCGGTACCTCGACGGCCTGGCCGGGCTGTTCGTGGTCCAGGTCGGCCACGGCCGCGCCGAGCTGGCCGAGGCCGCCGCCAAGCAGGCCCGGGAGCTGGCGTTCTTCCCCCTGTGGTCGTACGCGCACCCGAGGGCGGCCGAGCTCGCCGCGCGGCTCGCGGAGCTCACCCCCGGCGACCTCAACCGGGTCTTCTTCACCACCGGCGGCGGCGAGGCCGTCGAGTCGGCCTGGAAGCTGGCCAAGCAGTACTACAAGCTCATGGGCAAGCCGCTGAAGACCAAGGTCGTCAGCCGGTCCATCGCCTACCACGGCACCCCGCAGGGCGCGCTGTCGATCACCGGCGTCCCGGCGCTCAAGCAGATCTTCGAACCGCTGGTCCCCGGCGCGATCAAGGTCCCCAACACCAACCTCTACCGCGCCGACGAGATCTCCGGCCTCCCCGGCCTGGACAAGGACCCCGAGGCGTTCGGCCGCTGGGCCGCCGACCAGGTCGGCAGGGCCATCGAGATGGAGGGCCCGGACACCGTGGCCGCCGTCTTCGTCGAGCCCGTGCAGAACGCCGGCGGCTGCTTCCCGCCGCCTCCCGGATACTTCCGGCGGCTGCGCGAGATCTGCGACACCTATGACGTGCTGCTGGTGTCGGACGAGGTCATCTGCGCCTTCGGCCGCCTGGGCACGATGTTCGGCGGCGAGAAGTTCGACTACATCCCCGACATCATCACCTGTGCCAAGGGGCTCACCAGCGGTTACTCGCCCATCGGGGCGATGATCGCCTCAGAGCGGCTGTTCGAGCCGTTCAAGCACGGCACCACGACCTTCGCGCACGGGTACACCTTCGGCGGCCACCCGGTGTCGGCCGCCGTCGCCCTGGCCAACCTCGACATCTTCGAGCGGGAGGGCCTGCTTGAGCACGTCACGGCCAACGAGCCGGTGTTCAAGGCGACCCTCGACCGGCTGCGGGACCTGCCGATCGTCGGCGACGTCCGCGGCGCCGGCTACTTCTACGGGATCGAGCTGGTCAAGGACAAGTCCACCAAGCAGACCTTCAACGAGGAGGAGTCGGAGCGCCTGCTGCGCGGCTTCCTCTCGAAGGCGCTGTACGACGCCGGCCTGTACTGCCGGGCGGACGACCGAGGGGACCCGGTCGTGCAGCTCGCCCCGCCGCTGATCTGCGGCCCAAAGGAGTTCGACGAGATCGAGTCGATTCTCCGTTCGGTGCTCACCGAGGCGTGGGCCCGCCTGTAGACCATGGAGCTCGCACGGCCGGGTAGGGGGCGACCGTGACGAGTGCTCGCCTGAAAGGACACCACTCATGAAGATCGGCGTGCCCGCCGAGGTCAAGAATCACGAGTACCGCGTCGCCGCCACACCGGCCGGCGTCCACGAGCTCGTCCGTCACGGTCACGAGGTCAGCGTCCAGCGCGGCGCCGGCCTCGGCTCCTCCATCACCGACGAGGAGTACCTCGCGGCCGGCGCCAAGCTCGTCGAGAGCGCCGACGAGGTGTGGGCCGAGTCCGAGATGATCCTCAAGGTCAAGGAGCCGATCGAGGAGGAGTACCACCGGCTCCGCGCGGACCAGATCCTCTTCACCTATCTCCACCTGGCCGCCTCCCGGCCCTGCACCGACGCCCTGCTCGCCGCCGGCACCACCGCCATCGCGTACGAGACCGTCCAGGTGGGCAACGCGCTGCCGCTGCTGGCCCCGATGTCGGAGGTCGCCGGGCGGCTGGCCCCTCAGGTCGGCGCGTACAACCTGATGCGCTTCAACGGCGGCCGCGGCGTGCTCCCCGGCGGAGTGCCCGGTGTGGCCCCCGCCAAGGTCGTCGTGATCGGCGGCGGCGTCAGCGGCCTCAACGCCGCGCAGGTCGCCGTCGGCATGGGCGCGGACGTGACGATCCTCGACATCAACATCGACCGGCTGCGCTTCATCGACGCCATCTACCAGGGCCGGCTGAAGACGCTGGTCTCCACCCAGTACGCGATCGAGCAGGCCGTGCTGGAGGCCGACCTGGTCATCGGCGCCGTGCTCATCCCCGGCGCGAAGGCCCCGACGCTCGTCTCCAACGACCTGGTCGCCCGGATGAAGCCGGGCTCGGTGCTCGTCGACATCGCCATCGACCAGGGCGGCTGCTTCGAGGACTCCCGCCCGACCACGCACGCCGACCCGATCTTCCGGGTGCACGAGTCGGTGTTCTACTGCGTGGCGAACATGCCGGGCTCGGTGGCCAACACCTCCACCTTCGCCCTGACCAACGCCACCCTGCCCTACGTCGTCAAGCTCGCCGACAAGGGCTGGAAGGACGCGCTGCGCGGCGACCGGGCGCTCGGTCTCGGCCTCAACACCCACGCCGGCCTGCTCACCAACGAGCCGGTCGCCGTGGCGCACGGCCTGCCGTACACGCCGGTCGCGGAGGTCCTCGCCGCCTGACCGCGGACGGCCGGCGCGGGCGGCGGGCGCCCGCGCCGACCGGGCCGCGCGCGTGGCGGGACGGTCAGGCGCGACCGAGGCCGAGCCGCCTGCGCAGGTCCCTCGCGGTGCCGAGCACGTGCTCGACCTCGGCCGGAGTGGGCCACGGGGCGGTGCCCGGCCGCGACAGCGTGGCGCGCACCAGGCCGAGGTGCTCGATCGCGGCCCGGTGCAGCCCGCTCGCCCGCGCGAGCAATCCCACGGTGTCCGCCGGGCTCACCTCGTCGGTGCCGGCGGGTAAGCCGGTGGCTGAGGCCGCGCCGGGCAGCTCGCCGGCGAAGAGTTTCCCGGTGACCAGGTCCCACGTGCCGAGGATCTCGACCAGGTCGGCGGGCTCCGCCGCCGGGTCGCCGCGCCTGCGCGCCGCCGCCACGGCCAGCTCGGCGCGCGCGGCCTGCTCCGGCTCCGCGGGCCGGCTCCAGTACGGCGGGGGCGGGTCGAGCAGGCAGTCCTCGGTCTCCGGTGACGCGCCGAGCATGGGCAGCAGCGTCCGCAGCTCGACCATGGCGCCGTGGTGCCCGCGTTCGGCGGCCCGCCTGAACCAGTGGCGTCCGCCCTTCAGGTCGTTGTGCTCGGCGACGAGCAGCAGTCCGAAGCGGAAGGCCGCCTCGGGGTCGTCGGGTGCGGCCTGCCCGTACCAGTGGGCGGCCGCGGCCTTGTCGTCCATGCGGGCGCAGACCAGGCCCGCCATGCGCCGCGCGTCCGGCCGCCCGGCCCGGGCCGCGCGTTCGAAGCAGGCACGCGCCCTGGGCAGGTCGCCCCGGCTCAGCGCCAGGTCGCCGAGCCGGAAGGCCGCTCCGGGGTGGTCGGCGCGGGCGGCGAGCCGGTAGAACGTCACGGCGCCCTTCTCGTCGCGGGTCGCGTGCAGGAGCAGGGCCATGTGATAGGCGGCCTCCGCGTGGCCGCCGCGGGCCGCGTACTCCCACCAGTGCAGCGCCTCGGCCTCGTCGCCCGCGGCGTAGCCCAGGAAGCCCAGGTCGTGGGCCGAGCGCAGGTCGCCGTCCAGGGCCGCCCTGAAGTGCCAGCGCCGGGCGCCCATGCCGTCGCCCTGGTCCTCGCAGAGCAGGGCCAGCCGCCGGGCCGCGTGGCGGGAGCCGTCCTCGGCCGCCCGCTCGAACCACTTGCGTGCGCCTTCGGTGTCGCCGCGCCGCTCCAGCAGCAGCGAGGCCAGGTTCGTCGCCGCGTCCGCGTCCCCCGTGACGGCCGCCCGCTCGAACCAGCCGATGGCCTCCTCGGTCGTCCCGTGCGCGCGGTGCCACAACCCCAGGTTGTAGGCGCTGTCGACGTTGCCCGCCCGCGCCGCCTGTTCCCACCAGTGCCGGGCGCCCATTCGGTCGCCGCGCTCCGCGCACAGCCGGCCCAGCCGGTGGGCCGCGTCGCTGTCGCCGCCGCGGGCCCTGGCGAGCAGGTCCGCCTCGGCCGGGTCCAGTGGTTCAGGGGTACGCGGGACCGGTATCCCGGGCCACGCGGTCGCCTCCATCGCTCCCACTAGTGTCATGGGACACAGGGTGACATGTAACCGAGCCGTCACGGAGGGTTATTGGCAAGACGTTGGTGTCAAGGGACACGCTCGAACCTGACGAAGCCCACGTACATTCCCATCCCGCAGGCGTAACGCAGCCTGCCCTCCGGATGGGCCGGAAGACGCACCACGCGCTCGCCCGTCACGGGAAGCACGACGTCGTGCTCGCCGATCGCGAGGGCGCGCGTGCAGCCCCGGTTGTCCTTCGTCCTGAAGGCGATGTCCAGGGGGCGGCCCGCGGCGGCGACGGCGATGCCGGGCCGGAACCCTTCGGCCGTCGCCCAGATGGTGAGCCGCTGGACGCCGTCCGCCCCGGTGAGGGCGCGGCCCGTGGCGGCCGTACGGGAGCCCGGGGGCGGCGGCGCAAGGTCCGGCAGCCAGCCGCCGAGCCGCAGGCCGGAGCCGGCGGTGAACAGCCCGGCCGCCAGAGCCGCGACCCCCGCCAGGGCGGCCAGCCTGGTCGAGGCGAGCGCGCGCACCAGCAGCCCCAGGGCGGCGAGGGCGGGAGCCGTGCCGAGAGCCAGTCCCACGAGCGTGGCCGCGCCCCCGAGCGCGGAACCCGAGGAGACGGCCACGACCTCCATGCTCAGGGTGACGCCGCAGGGCACGAAGATCGTGGCCATGCCGGCCGTCGCCGCCCGTGCGAGAGCCGGTGCGGAGGAGCCGGAGGGCGGCGGGTGGCGGGGCGCGCCGCACGGCGCCTCGTCGTGGCCGTGTCCGCAGCCGGCCGGTGGGCGGCCGTCGCAGCCCGTCCCGCGGCGCCGGCGGAGCGTCCGTACGGCGAGCACGCTCACCGTGGTCCCGGCGGCGACGAGCAGCGCCGCCCGGACGCGCGGGCCGACCTGGACGACCGCGCCCGCCAGCCCGAGCAGCGCCCCGAGGGCGGTGTGGGCGGCGAGCCTGCCGGTCAGGAACGCGGCCACCGGCGCGAGGGCCCGCGGCCGGCTCCGCGGACTCCCGGAAGGGGAGACGAGGCCGATGAGCAGGCCGCCTTGGACCGCGGCGCACGACGCCGCGCCCGCGGCCAGGCCGGCGGCGAGGCCCCCGGCGAACAGGGCGGCCGGGTTCACGGCCGGCCGGTGGGCGTGCCGGTCTTCGCCGCCGCGGGCGGTCCGGGGCTTCGGCTGGCGTCGAATCGGGGGATGGATTTCACGCCGGTCCTCCTCATGAGCGGTGCCCTCGATCGCAACGTAATGTGATCAAACGGCGGCGACCAGTAACATTTCGCTGGCCGGGGGGAGACAAGGCCGGCGCTTCCGGCGGGTGGTAGCGGCGAAGGTTTTCGCCATGCCGCCGATGAAGGAAAGTTGCAGAACCTTCACGGATTTTGCAGATTATTGACCTGGGCTTGGGCCGCCGCATAGGGTCCGGACAAGATCCGCATCAGCTCAACCCCCCGGAGCGGTCAATGAAACGTCTGGCAGCGATCGCGGCGCTGGTCGGCCTCGCCGCCGTCGCCGCGTGCAGCGGCACGAGCGGAAACTCCTCAGGCGGTGGTGGTGGCGTCTACACCACGGTCGATCTCAACAAGCCGTCGCTCGACGTGAACGCGCCGATCAACCCGTGGAACCCGAAGGGCAACTCGTTCTGGGGTTACAACGCGATGAGGATCGCCTGGGCGAAGAACACCCTCACCGACCCCAACCAGTTCTATCCGGGCATCGCGGCGAGCTGGGACATCGCGCCGGACAACTCCTCAATCACCCTGCACCTGCAGCCGGGCAACAAGTGGTCCGACGGGCGGCCCGTCACCGCCGAGGACGTGAAGTTCTCCATCGCGCTGGCCTACACGCAGGGCAGCACCGCGTTCGCGGTCGACCCCGGCGCGGCGGGCGCCGCCTCCGAGGTCGAGATCATCGACGACCACACCATCAAGATCACCCAGGATATGAACAACCCCAGCGTCACGTTCGTACGCGGGGTCATGGACACCTTCGTGGTGCCCAAGCACATCTGGGAGAGCGTCCTGCCCGCCGACTTCTGGGACACGCTCAAGGCGGCCCGCGGCGACGGACCCGAGGCGGAGGCGGCGCGCGGGCAGATCAAGGCGCTGTCGGAGAAGGTGCTCGCCTTCGCCCCGCCGCAGGACGTGTCGGCCGGGCCGTTCGTGCTCAAGCGGATGAACCCCGGCGAGGCGCTGCTGGTGAAGAACAAGAACTTCTACAACGCCGCCAACGTCGCGCCCGACCAGCTCAGGCTGCTCAACACCACGGGAAACGAGCAGATCTGGAACTACCTGACCGCCGGGACGCTCGACAACGCGCCGTTCACCGCGGTGCCCGCCGACGTGATGAAGCGCATCAAGGCCACGCCGGGCAACAAGGTCGTCAAGGGCTACTCCCCGGTGGCCGTCTCGCTGGCGTTCAACCAGTCGAAGAAGCCGTACGACAACGTGCACGTGCGGCGCGGGCTGGCTTACCTGATCGACCGTGAGGAGGTCACGCGGATCGCCTCTCCCGAAGGCGGCACGGCGGCCGTGACCACCTCGGGCATCCACCAGAAGGCCGCCAGGGAGTGGCTGGGCGCCGAGCTCGACACGCTGGAGCCGTACGCGGTGGACCCGGCCAAGGCGGAAAAGGAGTTCACCGAGGCCGGCCTGCAGAAGAAGGACGGCAAGTGGGCGCTGCCCGACGGCAAGCCGTGGAAGGTGACCATCCACATCCCGGCGCCGTTCTCCGACTGGGTCTCCGCGGCCAAGGCCATCACCAGCCAGCTCACCGCGGCCGGCGTGGACGCCGAGGTGGTGACCACCGCCGACTATCCGCTCTATCTGTCCGAGCTCGCCGAGGGCAAGTACGACCTCGGGTTCTGGCTCATCGCGCTCGGCCCGGCGCCGTACAACATCTTCCAGCGCCTGTACGGCTCCTCCAACGGCTGGAACATCCTGGGCGGGAAGGTCAAGCACTCGCCCCCCGGCAAGGACGGCAACTGGATGGGCGGCCCCGAGACGATCGACGTGGAGGGCGTCGGCACCGTCAACCCCGGCGAGCTGACCGCGCAGCTCAACAGCGCCACCGGCGACGAGCAGAAGGCCGTCATCGCCAAGCTCGCCAAGGCCGCCAACCAGGACCTGCCGGTGATCCAGCTCTGGGACTACGTGAACACCCAGTTCGTCAACACCAACCGCTTCACCGGCTTCCCCGGCGACGACAGCGACCTGCTGCGCCAGCCCTCGGGCGTCTGGATCCAGCTCGGCCTGATCAAGAAGAAGCAGTAGCCGATGGCGGTTCTCCTCCGGCGGCTCGCGGGCCACGTGGCCCGCGGGCTCGTCATGATCGTGGTCGTCACGACGATCAGCTTCCTGATCATCAGGAGCGTCCCCGGCGACCCGCTCGCGGCGCGCTACCAGAAGCTCGTCGAGCAGGGCATGGCCCCCGACGCCGCGCAGCGCGCGGTCGAGGCGTTGTACGGCTTCACGCCGAAGGGCAGCCTGTGGGAGCAGTACGTCGGCTACATGAGCGGGCTGGCCCACCTCGATCTGGGGCAGTCGCTGTCGGTGCCCGGCACCGGCGTGTCCACCGTGCTGCTGTCGGCCGCCAAGTGGACCGTGATCCCGGTGCTCGCCGGCACGCTGCTGAGCTTCCTCGCCGGGGTCGTCCTGGGGGTCTACGCGGCGATCAAGCGGACCGGCGTGCTCGGCGACGTTCTCGCGATCTCCGGGTCGCTGCTGCACGGCGTCCCGCAGTACGTGCTGGCGCTGCTGCTGGGGGCGATCTTCACCACGTTGATCCCGATCCTCCCGGCCGGAGGGACGGCCGACATCATGATCGACCCCGGCTTCAGCGCCGCGTACATCGGCTCGCTGATCGAGCACGCCACGCTGCCGGTCCTCACGTACGCGCTGGCCGGTTACGGCGGGTGGATCCTCGCGATGAAGTCGAGCGTGGTCACCGTGCTCGGCGACGACTTCATCCTGGCCGCCGAACTGCGCGGGATGAAACGCTCGATCATCTTCCGCTACGTGGCGCGCAACGCGATCTTGCCGCTGTTCACGATCCTGGCGCTCTCACTGGGCCTGCTCTTCGGCGGCGCGATCTTCATCGAGCGCATCTTCAACTATCCGGGTCTGGGGCTGACGCTCATCGACAGCATCAACAACCGCGACTACGCCCTGATGGGCGGGGCGTTCCTGCTCATCACCACGGCGGTCGTCGTCGCGAACATCGCCGCCGACCTGCTCTACACGGTCATCGACCCGCGTGTGCGCAGCGGAGGGGAGCCGGCATGAGCGAGCGGAGCGAGCGAATCGATAAGCACAGGGCGATGCGCTCATGCGCCCCCGAGCCGTCGGGCGAGGGAGTGGCATGAGCGCGACGATCGTGCCGGAGGCGGAGGCCGGGGCCGCCGCGGTGGTCCGCCGCAACTTCTGGCGGGGCGTCTGGCGGGTCATGCGGCGCAAACCGAGCCGGATGGCCGGGGCGGTCATCCTCGCGGTGTTCGCCTTCATGGGGATCTTCGGGCCGATGCTCTACCCCGACCCGCTGCCCCGCGACACGAGCGCGCTGTACGCCCCGCCCAGCCTGCGGCATCCGTTCGGCACCGACTTCGAGGGCACCGACGTGCTCGCCCTCGTCGTCACCGGGTCCCGGTACGTCCTGCTGACCGCCGTCGTGACGGCCGCCATCACGGTCGTGGTCGGCGCGGGCATCGGACTGTTCGCCGGGTTCCGGCGGGGCCGCTGGGACACCGTGCTCATGCGGTTCACCGACATGAAGCTCACGATCCCCGGGCTGCCGCTGCTGCTGGTGCTGTCCACGGTGTGGAAGTTCACCAGTGCCGTGGAGATGGGCCTGGTGCTGGGGCTGCTCGGCTGGGGCGGCGTGGCGCGGGCCGTACGGTCGCAGACGCTGTCGCTGCGCGAGCGCGGCTTCATCGAGGCCGCCCGGGGGCTCGGCCTGTCCACCACGCACATCGTCTGCCGGGAGCTGCTGCCCGGCATGGCGCCGTACATCGCGATGAACGCGCTGATCGCGGTGACCGGCGCGGTCTACGCGCAGGTGGGCCTGTTCTTCCTCGGCGTCCTGCCGTTCGAGGCGAACAACTGGGGTGTGATGCTCAACCTCGCGGTGTTCAGCGGCGGCGCGCTGACCACGACGGCCGCGCTGCCGTATCTGCTGGCGCCGCTGCTGGCGATCCTGCTGCTCACGCTCGGCATCGTGCTGGTGGTGGACGCGATGGACGAGATCTTCAACCCCCGGCTGCGGGAGGAGTGAGCATGGCTCCCGAGCACAGCCCGCCCGGCGTGCGAATCCGCGGGCTGACCGTGGTCTACCGCACCCCCGCCGGGGAGCTGCCCGCGGTGTCCGGCGTCGATCTCGACCTCCCGCCCGGCACGATCACCGGCGTGGTCGGAGAGTCGGGCTCCGGCAAGTCCACGCTGGCGCTGTCGCTGCTCAACGCCGTCCAGCCGCCCGGCAGGATCGCGGCCGGCAGCGTCGAGATCGACGGCCTCGGCGACGTCGTCGCGCTCGGCGGCGAGGCGCTGCGCCGGGCCCGCGGCCGGCACGTGGGGTACGTCTTCCAGGCCGCGCAGAACTCTCTCAACCCGCTCAAGCCGGTCGGCAAGCAGGTGCTCGACCTGGGGCGCTCCCACGGCGTGGCGGACCTGCGCGGCCTGCTGGCGGACGCGCGTGGCCTGCTCGACCGGATGGGCCTGGACGGCGCCCGGGTGCTCGACTCCTTCCAGCACGAGCTGTCCGGCGGCATGCGCCAGCGCGTCGGCATCATGCTCGCCCTGGTGCTGAACGCCCGCCTCGTCGTGCTGGACGAGCCGACGACCGCCGTCGACATGATCACGCAGGCGACGATCCTGCGCATCGTCCGCGAGGTCCACGCCGAACGCGGGCTCACCACGCTCGTCATCACCCACGACCTCGGGGTGGTCGCCGAGGTCGCCGACCGGCTCGCGATCATGTACGGCGGGCGGGTGGTCGAGCAGGGCCCCACCCGCGAGGTGCTGGCCGGGCCGCGCCACCCGTACACGCGTGCTCTGCTCGGGGCGATCCCGCGCCTCGTCGGCGACATCGGCGAGGCGCGCGCCCTGCCGGGCCGTCCGCCGACGCTGGCCGGCATCCCGGCCGACGGGTGCGTGTTCCGCGAGCGCTGCCCGCTGCGCATGGACGTGTGCGAGACCGGTCGTCCTCCCGTCGTCGTCCGGGGTTCCCGGTCGGCGGCCTGCCATGCCGTACGGGACGACGACGGGGACCGGCCGGCCGTGACCGCGGCGACGGGGGAGGACCAGTCATGATCGTCGGAACCGGCGTCACGAAGACGTTCCGGCAGCGCGGCGGCGTGCTCGGCACGCGGGAGGTGCCGGCGCTGCGCGGGGTGGACTTCACGATCCCGAAGGGCGGGGCCGTCTCCTTCATCGGGGAGTCGGGCTGCGGCAAGACCACGCTCGGCCGGATCATCGCCGGACTGGAGACCTGGGACGCGGGCGAGATCGTCATCGACGGCGTGCCGATGTCGTCGCTGCGCCACCGCAGGCGGCAGCCGTACTTCCGCCGGATCCAGCTCATCCACCAAGATCCTTACTCCGCGCTGAATCCGACGCGTACGATCCACCAGGCGCTGGCCGCGCCGCTCGCGTTGCGGGCCAGGCAGACCGGCCGGCCGCGCGGGTGGGCGGAGGAGCGGGCCAGGGAGCTGCTCGGCCTGGTGGGGCTCGACCCCACTTACGTGCTGCCGCGCTATCCCCACCAGTTGTCCGGCGGCATGCGCCAGCGCGTGGTGATCGCCCGCGCGCTCACCGTCGATCCCGAGGTGCTGGTCGCCGACGAGGCCGTGTCGATGATCGACGTGTCGCTGCGCCTGGGCATCCTCGCCCTGCTCAAGGACCTGCGCGAGCGTCTCGGCGTGAGCGTGCTGTTCATCACCCACGACGTGGCGACCGCCCGCTACATCGGCACGGACGGCGAGCTGTACGTCATCTACCGCGGTCAGGTGGTCGAACGCGGTCCGGTCGAGACCGTCATCTCGGCTCCGGTGCATCCCTACACGCAGGCGCTGCTTTCGGCCATCCCGGTGCTGCACGGCCTGGAGTCGCCGGGCGAGCAGCGCGTGGTGCCGGTGGAGGCGTCGGGGGATTACCCGGAGGGCTGCCTGTTCGCGCCGCGCTGCCCGTTCCGGACCGGACGCTGCGAGCGCGAGCGGCCCGTGCTCGAGGGCGTGGGAGCGGCGCGGGACGGCACGGCACCGGGGCGGGAGGGGCAG
>JADGHC010000100.1 GCA_019689655.1 Microbispora sp. | reverse complement strand
CTGCGACTCCACCACCTCGGAGTCATCGCGGCGGACGCCGGATCCAGTTGTCACGTACCTACCTCATGGGAAGCAAGCGGTCGGCCGGGAGAAGAACAAGATTATCTTGCGTCCTATCCGCAGCGTCACAGCTTGCTGCACGTCGTCGCCGCCGGGCCCACACTTCGGCATAAGGTGCGGGTGTGGCGAATGGTGCTTACCTCAGATACCCCCATCTGAACGGTGATCTCCTGACCTTCGTGGCGGACGACGACGTCTGGCTTGCGCCCACGGGCGGCGGCAGGGCATGGCGGTTCACCGCCGACCGGGTTCCCGTCTCCCATCCCCGGTTGTCTCCCGACGGCACCCGCGTCGCATGGACGAGCAGCCGCGAGGGCGAGCCGGAGGTGTTCGCCGCCGAGCTTGAGGGCGCCGAGGCCGAGCGGCTCACGCACTGGGGCAACGCCACGACGAGCGTGCGCGGCTGGACCGAGGACGGGAAGGTGCTGGCCGTCACCGCCGCGGGCCAGGGCTCACGGTCCCGGCTGTGGGCCTACGCGGTTCCGCTGGACGGCGGCCCGGCGGCGGCTCTGCCGTACGGCAGGGTCAGCGAGGTCGCGGTCGGCGGCGGCAAGGTGGCGGTCGTCTCGGCGGTGTGGCGCGAGCCGTCGCAGTGGAAGCGCTACCGGGGCGGCACCGCCGCCAAGATCTGGGTGGACGCCACGGGCAGCGGCGAGTTCACCCGCCTGTTCGCGGACAACCCCGCGCAGCACTGGTCGGTGATGTGGGTGGGGGAGCGCCTGGCCTTCCTCGCCGACACCGACGGCGACGGCAACCTCTACTCCTGCCTGCCGGACGGCTCGGACCTGCGGCAGCACACCAGGCACCGCGGCTTCTACGCGCGCCACGCCACATCGGACGGCTCCCGCGTCGTCTACAGTCTCGCCGGCGACCTGTGGCTGCTGGAGAGCCTGGACGCCGAGCCGCGCAAGCTCGACATCACCCTGAGCGGGCCGCGCCCGGCCCGGGCCAGGCGGAGGGTGCCGAACAACGTCGGGGACTTCGCGCCGGACCGCACCGGACGGGCCAGCGTGGTCGAGATCCGCGGCACCGCCCACTGGCTGACCCACCGCGACGGGCCCGCGGGCACGCTGCGCGCCGAGCCCGGCGTCCGGGTACGGCTGCCGCAGCCTCTCGACGACGCCGGCCGTGCCGTCTGGGTGTCGGACGCCTCCGGCGAGGACGCGCTGGAGATCGGCACACCCGGGGGCGAGATCCGCACGCTGGCCGCGGGCCGGCTCGGCCGGGTGCTCGGCCTGGCCGCCGCGCCGGACGGCGCGACCGCCGCGGTCGCCACCCACGACGGACGGCTGCTGGTGGTGGACCTCGGCTCGGGGGACATCCGCGAGGTGGACCGCACCACCCACGGCCACGTGCGGCACCTGACGTTCTCGCCGGACTCGGCCTGGCTCGCGTGGGCGCACGCCTACCAGCGCGGGCGCCACCACCTCAAGCTGGCCCGGGTGGACGGCGGTGCCGCGATCGAGGTCACCCCGCCGCGCTTCAACGACTACAGCCCCTCCTTCACCAAGGACGGCGAATTCCTGGCCTTCCTGTCGGACCGCACGTTCAACCCGGTCTACGACGGCCACGTCTTCGACCTGTCCTTCCCCGCCAGTTGCCGGCCGTACTTGGTGCCGCTGAAGGCCACCACGCCCTCGCCGTTCGACCCCTTACCGGCGGGCCGCGGCTTCACCGGGGAGGACGACGCCGGCCCGGACACCGGGCAGGACGCGGACGGCGACAGCGGCCCCGAAGCCGGCGACGCCGGCAAGGACGGCACCGGCGAGAACGACGGTAAGGGCGACGCCGGTGACGACGGCACGAAAGACGGCAAGAAAGACGGCAAGAAAGACGGGAAAAACGGCGGTTCGCCGCGCCGGACGGAGGTGGACGCCGACGGGCTGGCGGCCCGGATCGTGGCCGTGCCGGTGCCCGCCGGCATCTACTCCAACCTGCGTGCCGTCAAGGGCGGCCTGCTGTGGCTGCGCCACCCGCTCAACGGCGAGCTCGGCGACGGCACCGAGCCCGGCGATCCGGTCCTCGAACGCTACGACCTGGTCAAGCGCAAGGTCAGCGAGCTGAGCAGGGACTACTGGGGCTTCGAGGTCAGCGGCGACGGCACGCGCCTGGTGGCCATCGGCGGGCACGGCCTGCAGACCCGCGCCACCGGGGACGACGACGAGGTCGTCACCATCGACCTCGACCGCGTGCTGGTCACCATCGACCCGGTCGCCGAGTGGCGGCAGGCGTACGCCGAGGCCGGCAGGCTCATGCGCGACCACTTCTGGCGTGCGGACATGAACGGCGTGGACTGGCCGGCCACGCTCGATCGTTACGCGCCCCTGGTGGAGCGGATCGGTGCCTACTCCGAGCTGATCGACCTGCTCTGGGAGGTGCAGGGCGAGCTGGGCACCTCTCACGCGTACGCGTGGCCCGTCCATCACGGCGGCGGTCCCTGGCGCCGCCAGGGCCTGCTCGGCGCCGACCTCGTCCGGGACGACGACGGGGTGTGGCGGATCGGCCGCATCCTGCCCGGGGAGTCCTCCGACCACGAGGCCCGCTCCCCGCTGCTCGCGCCCGGCGTCGCCGTACGGGAGGGCGACGCGATCGTCGCCGTGGGCGGCCGCCCGGTCGATCCGGTCCGCGGGCCGCTGGCCCTGCTGGCCGGTACGGCGGGACGGCCGGTGGAGCTGACCATCCAGCCCGGCTCCGGCGGGCCGGTCCGCCGGGTCGTCGTCACGCCCGTCGCCGACGAGACGCGGCTGCGCTACCACGACTGGGTGGCCGGACGGCGGGCGTTCGTCCGGGAGGCGTCGGGCGGGCGGCTCGGCTACCTGCACGTGCCGGACATGATGTCCACCGGGTGGGCGCAGTTCCACCGGGATCTGCGTACGGAGATGGACTTCGACGGGCTCATCGTGGACATCCGCGACAACGACGGCGGGCACGTCTCCGAGCTGGTGCTGGAGAAACTCCAGCGGCGGGTCACCGGGTGGTCGCTGGCCCGGGGGTACGAGCCCGCGCGGTACCCGGAGGACTCGCCGCGCGGGCCGGTCGTGGCGGTCACCGACGAGTTCGCCGGGTCGGACGGGGACATCGTCAGCGCCGGGATCAAAAACCGTGGCATCGGGCCGCTCGTGGGCACGCGGACCTGGGGCGGGGTGATCGGCATCGACTCGCGGTACTCGCTCGTGGACGGGACCGTCGTCACGCAGCCGCGGTACTCCTACTGGCTGGAAGGCGAGGGCTGGGGCGTCGAGAACCACGGCGTCGACCCGGACGTCGAGGTCGTCGTGACGCCGCAGGACCTGGTCGCCGGGCGGGACCCGCAGCTCGCGCGGGCGGTGGAGCTGGCCCTGGCGGCGCTGGAGACCAGCCGTCCGGCCACCCCGCCGGAGCTGCCGCCGCTGCCGTGATCCCGTCGGTATCGTCCCTTTAGGAAACGTTGACGATCGGGCGACCGGACCGACAAAATTTCTCCCGAGCCACAAAGTAGTCATATCGATAAGGCGTGCGGTCAGGGCATGCCGCGACCACCACCGCTGCGGCGGTGGTTTCGGGGTGCGCGCCGACCGTATGGCTCACCGCCGGCGTGCGCCCCGCGTGGGAGGCACGTCTTGTACAAACGAATTCTCGGCGGGCTGGCGACCGCAGCCGCCATGGCGGCGGCCGTACTCGTCGTCACCGGTACGCCGGCGAACGCCGCCGGAACGGGCACCGGCTACCTGCACACCAGCGGGAACAAGATCGTTGACAGCACCGGCGCGACGGTCCGGCTGACCGGCATCAACTGGTTCGGCATGGAGACCGACAACAAGACCTTCCACGGGCTGTGGGCGAACACCCCGTGGAGGAGCCAGATCGACCTGATGGCGAGCCTGGGCTACAACACCATCCGGGTGCCGTTCTCCGACGACGCGCTGAAGCCGGGTGCGCAGGCGACGAGCGTCAACACCTACTCCAACCCCGACCTGATCGGCCTGTCCCCGATGGAGATCCTGGACAAGGTCGTGGACTACGCGGGCCAGAAGGGCATGCGCATCATCCTCGACCGGCACCGGCCGACCAGCGCCGGCCAGACGGCTCTGTGGTACACCTCGGGCGTTCCCGAGTCCACCTGGATCAACGACTGGAAGATGCTGGCCCAGCACTACGCCGGCAACCCCACCGTCATCGGGGCGGACCTGCACAACGAGCCGCACGCCGACGGCACCAACCCGAACGCGACCGGCTCCTGCTGGGGCTGCGGCGACGAGTCGCGCGACTGGCGCCTGGCGGCCGAGCGGGCCGGCAACGCGATCCTGTCCGTGCAGCCCAACTGGCTGATCTTCGTGGAGGGCGTGAGCTGCCCGAGCGGGGGCCTGTCCAACGTCTGGGACAACGACCCCAGCAACGACGAGGACTGCGGCTGGTGGGGCGGCAACCTCTCGAAGGCGGGGGAGTACCCGGTCCGGCTGAACGTGCCCAACCGGCTCGTCTACTCGCCCCACGAGTACGCCACGTCGGTTTACCACCAGCCGTGGTTCGACGACCCGTCCTACCCGGCCAACATGCCGGCCATCTGGGACAAGTACTGGGGCTACCTGTACAAGCAGAACATCGCCCCGATCATGGTGGGCGAGTTCGGCACCACGCTGGCCAGCAACACCGACAAGATCTGGCTCCAGGAGCTGCTGAAGTACATGGGCAGCGGCGTGAACGGCATGTCGTTCACCTACTGGTCGTGGAACCCCAACTCGGGTGACACGGGCGGCATCTTGAAGGACGACTGGGCGACGGTCGACCAGGCCAAGCAGAGCATCATCTCGCCGTACCTGATCCCGCCGGTGGGCGGAGGCACCTCGACGCCGCCGGCGTCGCCCCCGGCCTCGCCGGGCACCTCCCCGTCGCCCTCGCCGTCCGTCTCGCCGTCGGCGTCCCCGTCGTCGTCCCCGTCGTCTCCGGGCGGGAAGACG
This sequence comes from Microbispora sp., assembly GCA_019689655.1. Classification (GTDB taxonomy): domain Bacteria; phylum Actinomycetota; class Actinomycetes; order Streptosporangiales; family Streptosporangiaceae; genus Microbispora. The sequence goes on along the minus strand of JADGHC010000100.1, from coordinate 9,004 downwards.
TGTACGGCCACCTACAAGGTCGTCAACCAGTACCCCGGCGGCTTCCAGGGCGAGGTCACCGTCACGGCGGGGTCCACGGCCATCTCGGGCTGGACCGTGAAGTGGACCTTCCCCAACGGCCAGACCATCAGCCAGCTCTGGAACGGCACGCTCAGCGCCAGCGGCTCCAACGTCACGGTGACGAACCTGTCCTACAACGGCGCGCTGAACGCCGGGGCCTCGACCGCGTTCGGCTTCAACGGCACCTGGTCGGGCACCAACGGCGTTCCCTCGCCGGTGAGCTGCACCGCCTCCTGAGCGGCGGGCACGTCACGGCAGCGCGGCGGCGATCCTGGCCAGGATCTCCTCCAGGATCGCCGCCGAGGTGGCGAAGTTGAGGCGGGCGAAGGTGTCGCCGCCTCCGTAGTTCGGGCCCGGGTTGAGCCTGACCCGGGCCTTCCGCTCCAGGAACGCCGCCGCGTCGGGGATGCCGAAGTCGAGCCATGCGAGATAGGTGGCTTCGGGCATGCGGTATCCCACGGACGGGAGCCGTTCGGCGATGAGCCTGCGGTTGCGGTCCAGGATCGCCAGGACCTCCGCCAGCCACGCGTCGCCGTGCCGCCAGGCGGCCACCGTGGCCTCCACCCCGAGGACGCTGGGCGCGCCGAACAGATGGGCCGGCTGGCGGCCGAGCGCGTCTCTGGCGTCCTTCGCGCCGAAGTGGGCCACCGAGCAGTGCAGCCCGCCCATGTTGAACGCCTTGCTGGCGGAGGTCAGCGTGACGGTGCGCTCGGGAAGGATCGTGGCGAACGGGATGTGCCGGGCCGGGGCGTACGTCAGGTCGGCGTGGATCTCATCGGCGATCACCAGCGTGCCGTGCCGGTCGGCGTACGCGGCGACGGTCTCGAGCTCCTCGCGGGTGAAGGAGCGGCCGGACGGGTTCTGCGGGTTCACCAGCAGCAGCACCCGGACGGGCTCACCGGGGACCTCGAACCTGCCGTCGGCCGTCAGCGGCATGGGCACCAGACGGCGGCCCATACCGGTGATGGTCGCGAGGAAGGGATCGTACGCGGGGACATGCAGCGCCACGGCGTCGCCGGGCTCGGTCATGAGGTGGAGCAGCACCTGGAGGGCCTGGTTGAGGTCGGTGAACGACCGCACGTGGGCCGGGTCGGCCCGCCAGCCGAACCGCGCCTCCATCCGCTCGGCGAACGCCTCCGCCAGGGGGCCGGCGGTGGGCTGGTCCAGCCACGCGGGGTAACCGAGGTCCGTGGCGGCGCGTCTCGCGATGGCCTCCCTGACCGCGTCGGGGACGGGGAAGTCCATGTCGGCGACCCAGGCGGGGATCACGTCGGGCGCGACGGAGGCCCATTTGATGCCGTCACGGGCACGGGCCTCATCCAGGGACAGTGAGTCGAGCTTCACGTGACTCACCCTAATTGTGGATTTCGGCTGGCCTCACCCTAATGGCCGATTACTGACCACCGGAAAGACGGCCGACCGGCGCCGCGGCGCGATGCGCGCCGCGGGGCACCGGCGTGTCTACAGCTTCCGCAGGACGGCCACGACCTTGCCGAGCACGGTGGCCTCGTCGCCGGGGATCGGCTCGTAGTTGGGGTTGTGCGGCACCAGCCACACGTGCCCGTCCTTGCGCTTGAACGTCTTCACCGTGGCCTCGCCGTCGATCATGGCGGCCACGATGTCGCCGTTGTCGGCGACCGGCTGCTGCCGCACCACGACCCAGTCGCCGTCGGCGATGGCGGCCTCGATCATCGAGTCGCCCGAGACCTGGAGCAGGAACAGCGTGCCCTCGCCCACGAGCTGCTTGGGCAGCGCGAACACGTCCTCGATGCTCTGCTCGGCCAGGATGGGGCCGCCGGCCGCGATGCGGCCGACCAGCGGCACGTACGTCGCGGTGGGCCGGCTGAACCCGGGCTCTTCCTCGGAGGTGGCGTCGGGATCCACCCACAGCACCGGCTCGCCCGGCAGCCGGACCTCCAGGGCCCTGGGCCGGTGCGGGTCGCGCCGGAGGTAACCCTTACGCTGGAGCGCCGTGAGCTGGTGCGACACGCTGGAGGTGCTGGTCAGCTGGACGGCCTCCCCGATCTCCCGCATGGACGGCGGATAGCCGCGCTGCTGGACCGAATCGCGGATCACCTCGAGGATCTTCCGCTGCCTCGGGGTGAGGCCAAGCGAGTCGCGCTTGCGAACCGCGAGGTCGCTGACGCCATCCGCTTGCTCACGTCGGTCACTCACGATGCCACCTCTCAATCCGTATTCCTCATGTCGCACAGAGCGACCGTACCGCGATTCAAGATCACCGTCAAACAATTGTTCGATATCGAGCGAAATCGCCGATCTCGCCGTCTCCTCTCATCGTACGGCAGTTCGATCGATCCCGTGTTCGATTTCCCCGATGTTCTCCGGGCGGTGTACGCCCAGGTCAGAAGCCGTACGGAAAACGACCGGGGAAAGGCGCGGAAAGGGCGCATTCCCCAATCCGTGGGGCGGGTGAGGTAGGCGTGACCGCGCGTGCGACACGCGCGCCGAACAGGCAGTTCCCCCTCCCGGGCCGGTCCGACTTGCGTTCAAGGTCGGGCGCTCCTACGGTTGGACCACAACATCTAGTAGTCACAGCGGTGTAAGTTCACCACACCTTGTGTTCGGGATGTGCATTCAGGGAGGCGATGAAGTGCACTGTCCGTTCTGTCGCCACCCGGACACCCGGGTCGTGGACAGCCGTGCCGCCGAGGATGGGGCGGCGATCCGCCGCCGGCGCACCTGCCCCGAGTGCGGGCGCAGGTTCACCACCCAGGAGACCGTGCTGCTGATGGTGAGCAAGCGCAGCGGGGTCACCGAGCCGTTCTCCCGGGAGAAGGTCATCGCCGGCGTGCGGCGGGCCTGCCAGGGACGCCCGGTGAGCGAGGACTCCCTCGCCCAGCTGGGGCAGCGGGTCGAGGAGAGCATCCGGGCCACCGGTGCGGCCGAGATCGCCTCGCACGAGGTGGGCCTGGCCATCCTGGGCCCGCTCCGCGACCTCGACGAGGTGGCCTACCTGCGCTTCGCGTCGGTCTACCGGGGATTCGAGACGCTGGCCGACTTCGAGGCGGAGATCGAGCGGCTCCGGTCCGCCAGGGGCGAGCGGGAGCTGATCGAGGACTAGGTGTGCCCTCCCGGGGGAGGCCCGGGACGGGGTGCGGGCGGCGGCGGGCCGTGGTTGCCGCGGCGCGACGATGAGGTTGTAACGAGCGTGGTCCGAAAGTGGGGCTCATCGGGCCCTAGGAGGGGGAAGTCATGACGGAGACCGTGAGCGGCACCGTATCGGGCACGGGGGGCCGAGGGGGCAAACGCCCGCGCAAGGGCCTGAAGATCAAGCGAATCTTCACCACCCCCGGCGTCCACCCGTACGACGAGGTCCGCTGGGAGCGGCGCGACGTCGTGATGACGAACTGGCGGGACGGCTCGGTCAACTTCGAGCAGCACGGCGTGGAGTTCCCCGACTTCTGGTCGGTGAACGCGACGAACATCGTCACCAGCAAGTACTTCCGCGGTGCGGTGGGCACCCCGCAGCGCGAGTCGAGCCTCAAGCAGCTCGTCGACCGGGTCGTGGGCGTCTACACCAAGACCGGCCTGGAGCACGGCTACTTCGCCTCCGAAGAGGACGCTGAGATCTTCGACCACGAGCTCAAGTACGCGCTGATCCACCAGATCTTCAGCTTCAACTCCCCGGTCTGGTTCAACGTCGGCACCCGCTCCCCCCAGCAGGTGAGCGCCTGCTTCATCCTGTCCGTGGACGACACGATGGAGTCGATCCTCGACTGGTACAAGGAAGAGGGCGTGATCTTCAAGGGCGGCTCGGGCGCCGGGGTCAACCTCTCCCGCATCCGCTCGTCCAAGGAGCTGCTGTCCAGCGGCGGCACCGCCAGCGGCCCGGTCTCCTTCATGCGCGGCGCCGACGCCTCCGCGGGCACCATCAAGTCCGGCGGCGCCACCCGCCGGGCGGCCAAGATGGTCGTCCTCGACGTGGACCACCCCGACATCGAGGAGTTCATCGAGACCAAGGCGCGCGAGGAGGACAAGATCCGCGCGCTGCGCGACGCCGGGTTCGACATGGACCTCGGCGGCAAGGACATCGTGTCCGTGCAGTACCAGAACGCCAACAACTCGGTGCGGGTCTCCGACGAGTTCATGCGCGCCGTCGAGGCCGGCGGCAAGTTCGGGCTGCGGGCCCGGCTGACCGGCGAGGTCATCGAGGAGGTCGACGCGCGGGCGCTGTTCCGCAAGATGGCCCAGGCCGCCTGGGAGTGCGCCGACCCCGGCCTGCAGTACGACGACACGATCAACGACTGGCACACCTGCCCGGAGACCGGGCGCATCACGGCCAGCAACCCCTGCTCGGAGTACGTCCACCTGGACAACTCCTCGTGCAACCTCGCGTCGATCAACCTGCTGAAGTTCCTGCGCGACGACGACACCTTCGACGTCGCGACGTTCGTGAAGGTCACCGAGCTGATCATCACGGCGATGGACATCTCGATCACCTTCGCCGACTTCCCGACGCAGAAGATCGCCGAGACCACCCGCGCGTACCGCCAGCTCGGCATCGGCTACGCCAACCTGGGCGCGCTGCTGATGGCGACCGGCCACGCGTACGACTCCGACGGCGGCCGGGCCATCGCGGCGGCGATCACGTCGCTGATGACCGCCGTGTCCTACCGCCGCTCGGCCGAGCTGGCCGGGATCGTCGGCCCGTACGACGGCTACCAGCGCAACGCCGAGCCGCACAAGCGGGTCATGCGCAAGCACGCCGCGGCCAACGACGACCTGCGCACGCTCGGCGAGATGGACAAGGCCCTGCACGCCGAGGCCACCCGGCAGTGGCAGGAGTGCCTGCGGCTGGGAGAGAAGAACGGCTACCGCAACGCCCAGGCGTCGCTGCTCGCTCCGACCGGCACCATCGGCCTGATGATGGACTGCGACACCACCGGGATCGAGCCCGACCTGGCGCTGGTGAAGTTCAAGAAGCTCGTCGGCGGCGGCTCGATGCAGATCGTCAACCAGACGATCCCGCGCGCGCTGCGCCGGCTCGGCTACCAGGAGGAGCAGGTCGAGGCCATCGTCGAGTACATCGCCGAGCACGGCCACGTCGTGGACGCCCCCGGCCTGCGGCCGGAGCACTACGAGGTGTTCGACTGCGCGATGGGCGAGCGGGCCATCGCCCCGATGGGGCACGTCCGGATGATGGCGGCCGTCCAGCCGTTCCTGTCCGGCGCCATCTCCAAGACCGTGAACCTGCCCGAGTCGGCCACGGTCGACGACATCGAGGAGGTCTACCTCCAGGGCTGGAAGCTCGGCCTGAAGGCGCTTGCCGTCTACCGCGACAACTGCAAGGTCGGCCAGCCGCTGTCGGCCGCCAAGAAGAACTCCGGCGAGGCCTCCGCCGAGAAGGAGAAGGAGAAGGAGCCGGTGGTCCAGGTCGTGGAGGTCGCCCGGCCGACCCGGCGGCGCATGCCCAACCAGCGGCCCAGCACCACCACCCGCTTCACCGTGGGCGGCGCCAAGGGGTACATGACCGCCTCGACCTACCCCGACGACGGCCTGGGTGAGGTCTTCCTCAAGATGTCCAAGCAGGGCAGCACCCTCGCGGGTGTGATGGACGCCTTCTCCGTGGCCATCTCGATCGGCCTCCAGTACGGCGTGCCGCTGGAGACGTACGTGCAGAAGTTCGTCAACATGCGGTTCGAGCCCGCGGGCATGACCGACGACCCCGACGTCCGGATGGCGCAGTCGGTCATGGACTACATCTTCCGGCGGCTCGCGCTCGACTACCTGCCGTACGAGCAGCGGGCGGCCCTTGGCATCTTCTCCGCCGCCGAGCGGGCCGCGCAGCAGCGCGGAGAGGACCCGGCCGCGCTCCAGGACGTCGACACCGCCGCCCTGGCGCAGTCCGCGCCCATTGAGCAGGGGCAGTCCGCGCCCATCGAGCGGGGGCAGTCCGCGCCCGTCGAGAAGGCACAGCCGGCGCCGGTCGAGGCCAGGCCCGCCGGGGGGCCGTCCGGAGCGCAGGCCGCGCCGGTGCCGGAGCCGCGCCGGGCCGGCGCCTCGCTGGAGAGCCACCAGGGCCGTACGGCGGACGCGCCGCTGTGCCTGACCTGCGGCACGAAGATGCGGCCCGCGGGTAGCTGCTACGTCTGCGAGGGGTGCGGCAGCACCAGCGGCTGCAGCTGACGCGTCAGCCCGAGAGCACCCCGTGAACGCAGGGGGCCGGCGAGCACGCCGGCCCCCTGCGTGTTTGCCCGGGGCGTGTTTCCGCAGACCGCATGCGGCCACCGGTGAAAAACGGCAGGTCCGCCGGGGAATGGCGGGTTCGAGACCTTCGCCACCGCGTACGTACGGCTGCGTGTGGAGAGCTGCGGCATCCACGAGGCCCTGGGCGGCGCCTGCGGGCCGAAGATCGATCCGGTGCTCGGGGAGATCCAGGAGGGCCTGCGGCTCCTGGTCGAGCGTGCGCAGGAGGCGGGGGCGATACGGACCGACGTGGCCTGGCAGGACGTGGCGTTCCTGCTGGCGGGCGTGGCGACCGGGCCGCGCACGCTCCTGCTCCGGGCCGGGGACGAACAGTGGGACCGGAACCTGCGCATCGTGCTCGACGGGCTGCGCGCGCCGCGGACGCAGGGGCCCCCGGGGACGCCGCCGGCCTGATCGGGCGGTCCCGGCCCGCCGGACCCGCGGCCGGTGAGTCCCGGTCGGCCGGTCGCAGGCCGATAAGGCACGTCGGCCGGTCGCGGGCCGGTATGTGCGGTCGGCCGGTCGGTCTCGGGGCCGGGCGAGTCCCGGTCAGCTGATTCCTCTGGTAAGCGGGTCCCCGGCCGGTGGGTCCCCCGGTCAGCCGGTCGTGGTCAGTCGGTCTCGTAGGCGAGCCGGTCGGTGAGCCAGCGGTAGAACTTGATCGAGAACCGGACCCAGTGGGCCACCATCGTGGTCAAGTGCTCCCTGGTCACCCCGGCGCCGATGTAGACCTGGGAGTCGCCGACGACCCGGATCAGCCCGCTGTCCTGGGTGAACGCGTACACCTTCGGCCACATCGTGTCGGCGTTCCACTCGTTGAGCGCCGTGAGCAGTATCGGCTTGTCGTCGACGGAGAACTGCCTGTCGTAGAAGCTGCGTACGGTGAACAGATCTCCTTCCTTGCCGAAAAGGAAGTAGATCGTGAGGTGGGCGGTGGAGATCGCCAGGTCGCCCTCTGTGTCTATCGTGTGCTCGATGTCCAGCTCGTTCAGGATCTCTTCGAGGAGGTCCCGGTCCGGCCGGACGACCGCTGGGGAAGCCGTCACCGCTCCATCCTGCCGCATCCGGCGGTCAATACAGTGGCGAATGTGACGAACGATCCGGGAGAGGAGTTCAACGTTCACCGGGCCCGGCTTTTCGGGCTCGCCTACCGGCTGCTCGGCTCCGCCACCGAGGCCGAGGACGCCGTGCAGGATGCCTACCTGAGGTGGAACGCCGCCGACCGGGCCGCGATCGCCGCGCCCGGCGCCTGGCTGGCGAAGGTCCTCACCAACATCTGCCTCAACCGGCTGACGTCCGCCCGGGCTCAGCGGGAGGAGTACGTCGGCCCCTGGCTGCCCGAGCCGGTCCTGACCGACGAGCCGCTGGAGACCGCCGAGCAGCGCGACTCGATCTCGATGGCCTTCCTCGTCCTGCTCGAACGGCTCACCCCGGCCGAGCGCGCCGTCTTCGTCTTGCGCGAGGCCTTCTCGTACGGCTACCGCGAAATCGCCGACGTGCTCGATCTGTCCGAGGCGAACTGCCGGCAACTGCACCGCCGGGCGCGGCAGCGGGTGGGGGAGCGGCGCCGGTTCGACGTCTCGGCGCAGGCCCGCCGCAGGATCGTGGAGCGCTTCTTGTCGGCCGCCGAGAACGGCGACCTCGCCGGGCTGGAGAGCATGCTCGCGGCGGACGTCGTGGCCTGGTCCGACGGCGGCGGCAGGGTGAGCGCGGCCCTGCGGCCGGTGGCCGGGGCGGACAAGGTGGCCCGTTTCCTGGTGGGCCTGGGCGCACGGTTCGCCGGGATGGGGGCCCGCTTCGACCTCGCCGAGGTCAACGGGGAGCCCGCAGTGGTGGCCTTCGTCGGCGGCGGGCTGTCCGGCGTGCTCGTCGTGGAAAGCGACGGGCAGCTCGTCCGCAATGTGCGCGGCGTCGTCAATCCGGACAAGCTCGCTTATCTCGCGAGACAGTTGTCACAACGGGAGAGCGCCGCCGGTTCTTAGCGGTATGAGCCATTCCATCCTTGTCACCGGCGGCACCGGCACCCTTGGGCGCCACGTCGTCGCGAGGCTCCTCGAGGCCGGCGCCGACGTGCGCGTCCTGTCCCGCTCGCCGCGCCCCGGCACGCCGTACGCGTCGGTGAAGGGCGACCTGACCACGGGCGCCGGCCTGGAGCAGGCCGTGGGCGGCGTCTCCACGGTCGTCCATCTCGCCAGCGACCCGCGGCGTCCCCGGGGCGACGTCGAGGGTACGCGCCGGCTGACGCGGGCCGCCCGCGCGGCGGGGGCGGGTCATCTCGTCTTCATCTCCATCGTCGGCGTGGACCGGCACCCGTACTACTACTACCGGGCGAAATACGAAGCCGAGCGGGTCGTGGAGGCGTCCGGCGTGCCGTGCACGATCCTGCGCACCACGCAGTTCCACGACTTCGTGCTGACCCTGGCCCGGTCGCTGGCCCGGCTGCCCGTCGTGCCCGTGCCCGCCGGGTGGCGCATGCAGCCGGTCGACACCTCGGAGGTCGCCGAGCGGCTGGTCGCCCTGGCGTCGGCCGCCCCGGCCGGGCGGGTGCCCGACATGGGCGGCCCGGAGATCCTGCCGGCGCGCGACCTCGTCCGCGCCTGCCTCGCGGCCACCGGACGCCGCCGGCCCTTGGTGAGCGTACGGGTGCCGGGGAAGGCGGCGGCGGCCTTCCGGCGGGGCGTCCACCTCGCGCCCGGCCACGCGACCGGCGTCCGCACGTTCGGCGAGTTCCTCGCCG
>JADGHC010000807.1 GCA_019689655.1 Microbispora sp. | reverse complement strand
TGATGGCTGGCTACGGTCCCCCGCCCGCTGAGAACCGACGCCGACGTAACGCTGACCGGTACGACGGACTACAGGTGACCGTCGACGCCGACGGCAAGGTCGAGGCGCCGAAGCTGCCCAACGCCCGGAACTACTCGAAGGCCACTCGTGACTGGTACGCCACCTGGTGCGCGAGTCCGCAGGCGCAGACGTTCACTGTGACCGACTGGCAGCGGCTGCACATGCTGGCCCCGCTGGTGGACCGGTACTTCGAGGCGCCAGACAAGCAGTTGATGGCCGAGATCCGGCTGAACGAATCGCTGCTCGGCGCGACGCACGTCGACCGGCTGCGCGCCCGGATCAAGGTCGCCGAGGAGCAGGGCTCGGACGTTGGCTCGGCGGCTCAGGTCCAGGACGAGCTGGCCGAGCGTCGGCGTAAGAGGATGGCCGATGCCTCGTGAGCTGGTCTACGCCCCCGGCCACGACCGGGACTGGTCGCTGGGCCATCTCTGCTGGGCGTGGGTCGAGCACTTCTGCGTCCACGGCCCCGGCGACATCCAGGGCCAGCCGGTGGAGCTGGATGGCGAGTTCGGCGGGTTCATCGTCGACGCCTACGCTCTGCGCCCGGACGGGCGGAAGCTGTACGACTCGGCGGTGATCTCCCGCCCGAAGGGCCGGGCGAAGTCGGAGCTGGCGGCGTTCTTCGTGCTCTTCGAGGCGTTCGGGCCTTGCCGGTTCGCCGGGATCGCCGAGGGTGGCGAGGTGTTCCGGTGGCGAGACTTCACCTACCGATACAGCCGCGGCGAGCCGATGGGTCGGCCGGTGACCTACCCGTTCATCCGGGTGCTGGCCACCGAGGAGGGGCAGGCGGACAACACCTACGCCAACGTCCACTACAACCTGACCGAGGGGCCACTGGCGGATGGCCTGCCGAAGGGCACGTCGGGCCTGACGCGGGTGTTCCTGCCGCAGGGTGGCGAGATCCGCCCGTCGACCGCCTCGAGCGCGTCGAAGGACGGCGGGAAGGAGACGTTCGTCGTCTTCGACGAGACCCACCTGTATACGACGCCTGAGCTGAAGCGGATGTACGCGACGGTGGACCGCAACGCCCGCAAGCGGAAGGCCGCCGAGCCGTGGGCACTGCAGACCACGACGATGTACCAGCCGGGCGAGGAGTCGGTTGCCGAGGCGACGCACGCCCGGGCCAAGCTGATCGCCGAGGGTAAGTCGCGAGCCTCGAGGCTGCTGTACGACCACCGTGAGGCGCCGGCCGATGTGGACCTGACGGACATGGGTCAGATGGTGGCGGCGCTGCGCGAGGTGTACGGCCCGTTCGCGGACGTGCTCGACCTGGAGAGCATCGTCGAGAACGAGTTTTGGAACGTCGAGAAGGACATCGAGGACTCGCGGCGGTACTTCTTCAACCAGCCCACCGCAGCCCGTGACGCGTGGACGACGTGGGACGACTGGCAGGCCAACGCCAGGCCCGACGTCGTGGTCCCCGACTCCGACCCGGTGGTGCTGTTCTTCGACGGCTCGCGAACCAACGACTCGACGGGGCTCGTCGCCTGCCGGATGTCGGACGGGCACGTGTTCGTCATCGACTGCTGGGAGCGGCCGCCCGGGCCCGCCGGTGACGGGTGGCGCGTGCCGCGGGATGAGGTCGACCAGGTCGTCCGGGCGACCCACGCGATCCGCAATGTGGTGGCGTTCTTTGCCGACGTGCGCGAGTTCGAGTCCTATGTCGACAAGTGGGCGGCCGAGTTCGGCCCGCGGTACGTGATCTGGGCCAACGAGGGCAAGTACCGCCATGCGGTGGCGTGGGACATGCGCGGTCGGGTGAAGGAGTTCACTGAGGCGGCTGGACGGGCGCTGGTGGACATCCGCAACCGCGACTTCCCGCACGACGGCGACTCGCGGCTGGCGCGGCATGTGATGAACGCTCGACGGGCCCCGAACAAGTGGGGTGTGTCGATCTCGAAGGAGTCGCCGCACTCGCCGAAGAAGATCGACCTCGCGGTGTGCGCGATCGGTGCGCGGATGGTGCGCCGGCTGGTG
>JADGHC010000806.1 GCA_019689655.1 Microbispora sp. | reverse complement strand
GCCCTGCCGATGCTGCTGCCCCACCTCGCTGAGGGGTGGGAGGTGTGGCTGGACGACGCCACCCGTCCGGGTGAGCAGCAGGCTGTCACTGCGTGGGCCGAGCGGTACGGGGTCGCCGTTGAGGAGATCTGCCAGGGCAAGCACCTGTACCGCATCACCCCGCGCCCCGTGCAGCGGTCCCGCGTGGACGCCTCCGACGTGGCCGTGACCCTGCTCACCGGGCAACGCCCCGGCCAGGTCGAGGCCACCCTGGGCGCGCTGCGCGCCCACGCGCCCGGCCTGCTGGAGAGTGCGCACGTGACCGTGCTGCACAACGGCGCCGTCTCGGACCCGGTCACCGCCGAGGTGCTTGACCGGCACGACGACGTGATCGACCTGCGGCACACCCACCGCGGCCTGGCCCCCATCGGGGAGGCCACCAGCTACCTGGCTGAGGCCGCCCAGAAGAGCGGACGCGAGTACTGGTTGCAGCTCCAGGACGACTGGCAGGCCTCGACCGCCTGCAACGGGTGGCTGGATGATGCGCGGCGGGTCCTGCGGGAGCGGCCCGACGTGCACCAGGTGCGGCTGCGGCACGTGGGCGACCAGGTGCTCACCTGGCACATGGTGACCCGGCGGCCCATAGCCTGGAGGCCTGCCGGCGGCGGGGTCGCCCTCACCGCTGACGCCCACCTCACGTTGAACCCCACGTTGAGCCGCACCTCCGACATCGGCCGGGTGTGGCCTGCGCTCGGGGAGCCGGACGCGCAGCGGCGCGCGCACCGGGCCGGGCTGCGCGTGGTAGCGCAGCTCACTCCAGGAGTGTTCGGGCATGCTGACGGCGGGGACTCGCTGCGGAACCGGGTGGGGAGCCCGGGGTGACCGTGAGCGTGGTCATCCCGTGGCGGCCGGGCTGCCCGCATCGGAAGGCCGCACTCGCGTGGGTGCTGCCCCGCTGGCAGGCCACCGGCTGGCAGGTGGTGGTCGCCGAGCAGTCGGACGGCGGCCCCTGGTGCAAGGCTCGCGCGGTCGCTGTCGGCCTAAGCGAGGCCCGCGGGGACGTCCTCGTGGTCGCGGACGCCGACGTGTGGTGTCCCAAGACTGCTGCCGCGGTAGGCGTGGTGGAGCGGGGCGCGACCCGGTGGGCGGTGCCGCACCGGCTGGTGTACCGGCTGTCTGGGGAGGCGACCCGCCGGGTTCTGGGCGGGGAGCAGCCGCACAAGGGCATGGGCCTGGCGCAGGAGCCGTATACGGGCCTTGCGGGTGGCGGGATCACTGTGGTGCGCCGTGACGTTTACGCCGAGGTGCCGCTCGACCCGCGTTTTCTCGGGTGGGGGCAGGAGGACGAGTCGTGGGCGCATGCGTTGACGGTGCTGGCCGGGCGGCCGTGGCGTGGGGTGGCTCCGTTGTGGCATCTGTGGCATCCGCCGCAGGAGCGGTTGACGCGGCGTTGGGGGTCGCGTCAGGGCCGGGAGTTGGCGGCCCGGTATGGGCGGGCGCGAACTGCTGATCGGGTGCGCGCGTTGCTGGCGGAGATCCCCTGAGCATGAGACGTGTTGAGGCCCCGCACCGGTTTCGGTGCGGGGCCTTCTTTGGTGTTTGAGGGGTCAGAGGATCTCGAAGATGTCGTAGTTGTCGTCGTCCACCTCCTCCTCTTCGTCGTCGAGGTCGTCGTCCCACCAGTAGTGGTCGGGTGGGGTGCCGGTGAGGATGAGGGCCATTACTGCACCTCCGTGTGGTGGTTGCGGGAGTAGGCGGCGTATTCGGTGCGTTGCTTGTGGATGCGGCGGACCGCGTTCTTGGCCGTCGCCGCGGTGTCGTACCGGTGGTGTCCGTAGGTGAGGACCGTGTACCGGTAGCTGTCCCAGCCGCCGGCGGGGGTGCCGTCTGCAAGCCACGCGGCGTAGCGGACGGTGGCGGGGAGCTGCTCACCGGTCCACGGGTCCTCGCCCGCGGGGATGTGGACGGGCGCGACGTAGCCGATGACCTGCTTGGTGCGGGTGAGGACGGGGACGGCGTCGGCGGGGATCTGGTGGGGCATGGTGCCTCCGTTCTAGGGGGTTGGG
>JADGHC010000805.1 GCA_019689655.1 Microbispora sp. | reverse complement strand
GCTGCCCGTGAGCGTGGCCTGGGGTCCGGGCGTGAAGGTGCCGGAGATGGCGTCGCTGATCGTGCCGCTCACGTCCTGGACCGCCGGCACGAGGTCGACATTGAGCGTGTACGTCCCGCCCTCCGGAACGGTGATGATGTGGGCCTGCGGGTTGTAGCCGGTGCGCGCGAATGTGATCGTCCGCGTGCCGACGGTCACCTCGGTCAGCGTGTAGCTGCCGTCCAGCCCCGTGGTCGTGGCCTGCCCATCATCACTGGTGACGGAGACGCCGGCGAGGGGCTGGAGCGTGGCGGCGTCCCGCACGGTCCCGGTGACGGTGCCGGTGGGAGTGTACGCCTCGTTGACGGCGATCCGCGACCCGGTGTTCCCCCCCACGGCGTAGAGAGAGGAACCGACCACCCCGGCAGCAAGGGCGTACCGCGCCGTGGGCATGGCGGCTCGCGAGGACCATGTGTTCGTGTTCGGGTCGTACGCCTCGTTAACGTCAGTCGCCGACCCGGTGTAACCCGCCACGGCGTAGACGAGCCCATTGACCACCCCGGCGGCGAGGTAGTACCGCGCCGTGGGCATGCTGGCCCGGGATGCCCAGGTGTCGGTACTCGGGTCGTAGGACTCGTTGACAGCGGTCGCTGACCCGGTGTTCCCCCCCACGGCGTAGAGAGAGGAACCGACCACCCCGGCAGCAAGGGCGTACCGCGCCGTGGGCATGGCGGCACGGCTGGCCCAGGTGTTGGTACTCGGGTCGTACGCCTCGTTGACGGCGGTCCCACCAAACCCCCCCACGGCATACAGGATGCCATTGACCACCCCGGCGGCGAGACCGTACCGCGCCGTGGGCATGGCGGCTCGCGTGGACCAGGTGTCGGTCGCCGGATCGTACGCCTCGTTGACGGAGAGCCGCGCCGAACCGGTGTACCCGCCCACGGCGTATAGGACGCCATTGACCGCGCCGGCGACAAGAAGGTTCCGCGCCGTAGGCATGGAGACTTTGGAGGACCAGGTGTCAGTACTCGGGTCGTAACGCTCGTTGACGGCGGTCCGACCTGTCCCGGCGAACCCTCCCACGGCGTAGAGGGTAGCGTCGACCACCCCGGCGGCGAGACCGTCCCGTGCCGTGGGCATCGGCGCCCGCGTTACCCAGCCCATGCCGCCCCCCTGGTCCGATACACCGCCACGCCGCGCACGAGCCTAGCCCTCCAGCAGCGCCTCTTTGATCTGCTCGACGATCCGTTCGTGCGCCCGCGCCGCCGCCAGCTGGTCCGCGTGCGCCTGGGCCGCCGCATCCAGCGCCTGGGGATCGGTCACCCCCGGCACCGGCTGGAAAATGAGCACCCTCCCGTCCTGCTCGATCAGATACGCGCCCACGGCCTCACCGATCCCGTGGCTGGCCCGCACCTCGTCGGCAGGCACCCCGTTGATCGGCTCCTCACCATCCCAGGCCCGGGCGGTCAGCCGCCCCCGCTCCTCGGCGTACACCCCGTCCTGATCCACGGCGGCATAGGCGGTCTGGAGCGCCCCGGCCAGGTTGGTCGCGTGCAGCGCCTGGATGACTGACCACGCCCCCGTGTCCTGGCCGATGGCACTGATGGCCCGGGCATACGACAGTCGCAGCTCCGCCGGCATCGTCCGCGTCATCGATCTCCCCTCCTAGCTGGCGGCCCACGTGACCGTCACGGTCATGCGCCAGATTGTCCCCGCCACTTTCGTCCCGAGATCCTGGACTTCTCGTCCTAGCATGACGCCGCCGGCCGCCGCGTTGAACACGGCAAATTCCTGCCAGTCGAAATTGGCGTCAGTCTCCGCGAACACCGCCTGAAACTGCGCCTGATTGCCGGTGAGCGTGGGATAACCGGTCGCCATCGGCCTGCGGACCGTGCTAGTCCCCTGGAGGTCGGTCTGCGACGGGTCGAAGGCCGCCGTACCGTTGCCCACGCCGATGTAGGCGTTCGCCGCGTCAAACGGCGTCGGCGCCAGGCCAACCGTGGCCTGCGCCATCCACTCATGATATGCCTGCGTGAACGGCATCTGTTCACCGCTCCTTTCTCGC
>JADGHC010000099.1 GCA_019689655.1 Microbispora sp. | reverse complement strand
CACGGCCGCAGACACGGCCGCGACGCCGGTCTCCGAGGCGCCGCCCGCCGTGGAGCCGGTGGAGCCGGTGGTTCCGGAGACGCCGGCCGCGCAGGCACCCGAGCAGGCCGCCGCCGCGCAGCCGGAGACGACCGCGGAGGAGCAGCCGGCCGCGCCCACGCGCCGCCGCCGGACCCGCAAGAGGACGACGGAGGAGACCGAGCCGGTCCAGCAGCCGGAGCAGGCCGAACAGGCCGAGGAGGCCCCCGCCCCGCGGCGGCGCCGCCGTGTCCGGGCCGAGGAGCCCGCGCCGGAACGATCCAGGGCGATGAGCGCCGCCGAGGCGGAGGTCGACGCCGCGCTGCGGCTCACCCTCCCCGACGAGGAGCCGCTGGACGACGAGCCGCTCGACATCGAGGACGTCGACATCGAAGACGCCGAGGTCGAAGACGCCGAAACCGAGGATGACGGCCCGCGGCGGGACGTCGTCACCGACCCCTTCGGCCTGTCGGCGCAGCAGCCGTCGGTGCCTTCGGTCACCTTCCAGGCGCCGTCGGCGCTGTTCCAGCCGCTCTTCCAGGCACCCGAGCCGATCGCGCTGCCCGTGCAGCGGTCGTCCGACGAGCCGATGCCCGCGGACGACGAGGACATCGAGGAGCCGGAGGAGACGGCCGAGTCCGGCGAGGACGAGGCCGAGGGCGAGAGCGTCGGCCGCAGGCGGCGCCGTCGCCGCGGCGGACGCGGACGCGGTCGCGCCGCCCGTGAGACCGAGGAGACCGAGGAGGCCGAGACCGCGGCCGAGGAACCGCAGCCCGCCGCGGCCGAGGAGGAGGACCGCGAGCAGACCGAGGAGGACGCCGAGGTCCCGACCGGCACCAGCAGGCGCCGTCGCCGCCGTCGCCGCAGGAGCAGCGAGGACGTCGAGCTGGCTCCCGACGACCCGCCGAACACCGTCGTCCGCATCCGGGCGCCCCGCGCCACCAGGTCCACCTCCGTGGACGAGGTCCAGGGCGTACGGGGATCGACCCGGCTCGAGGCCAAGAAGCAGCGCCGCCGCGAGGGCCGCGAGCTGGGCCGCCGCCGTCCCCCGATCATCACCGAGTCGGAGTTCCTGGCCCGGCGCGAGTCGGTCGAGCGGATCATGGTCGTGCGCCGCCGGGGCAACCGCACCCAGATCGCGGTGCTCGAAGACGGCATCCTCGTCGAGCACTACGTCGACCGGGAGTCCAGCCAGTCGTACGTCGGGAACGTCTACCTCGGCAAGGTCCAGAACGTGCTGCCCTCGATGGAGGCGGCGTTCGTGGACATCGGCAAGGGCCGCAACGCCGTGCTGTACGCCGGCGAGGTGAACTTCGACACCGCGGGGCTGGAGGGCCAGCCCAAGCGGATCGAGGCGGCGCTGAAGTCCGGGCAGTCGGTGCTCGTCCAGGTCACCAAGGACCCGATCGGCCACAAGGGCGCCAGGCTGACCTCCCAGATCAGCCTTCCCGGCCGCTACCTGGTCTACGTGCCGGACGGTTCGATGACCGGCATCAGCCGCAAGCTCCCCGACAAGGAGCGGGCCCGGCTCAAGCAGATCCTGCGCAAGGTCATGCCGGAGAACGCGGGCGTCATCGTGCGCACCGCCGCGGAGGGCGCCTCGGAGGAGGAGCTCAGCCGCGACATCGCCCGGCTGTCGGCCCAGTGGGAGAACATCCAGCGCAAGGCCAAGTCCGCCAGCCCGCCCGAGCTGCTGTCGGGGGAGCCCGACCTGACCATCCGGGTGGTCCGCGACATCTTCAACGAGGACTTCAGCTCCCTGGTGGTCCAGGGCGACGAGGCGTGGACGACGGTGGACGAGTACGTCCGCTACGTCGCCCCGCACCTGGCCGAGCGGCTGACGAAGTGGGAGGAGGAGACCGACGTCTTCTCCGCCTACCGGATCGACGAGCAGATCGCCAAGGCGATGGAGCGCAAGGTGTGGCTGCCGTCCGGCGGCTCGCTGGTGATCGACCGGACCGAGGCGATGACCGTCGTCGACGTCAACACCGGCAAGTTCACCGGGCAGGGCGGCAACCTCGAGGAGACCGTCACCCGCAACAACCTGGAGGCGGCCGAGGAGATCGTCCGCCAGCTCAGGCTGCGGGACATCGGCGGCATCATCGTCATCGACTTCATCGACATGGTGCTGGAGAGCAACCGCGATCTGGTGCTCCGGCGGCTGCTGGAGTGCCTGGCGCGGGACCGCACCAAGCATCAGGTGGCGGAGGTCACCTCGCTCGGCCTGGTGCAGATGACGCGCAAGCGGGTCGGCCAGGGCCTGCTGGAGGCGTTCTCCACGCCGTGTGAGTGCTGCCACGGGCGCGGGATCATCGTGTCGACCGAACCGGTCGAGGCGAAGCCCGAGCCGCGCGGCACACAGGGCAAGATGGCCATCGAGAAGGCGGTGGCCGAGAAGATGGCGGCGAGCGAGGGCTCGGCCGTCGCGGCGTCGGCGACGGTGCGCGAGAGCGTCACCGACGCCATCGACGCCGGCCCTGCCGAATCCGACGGCGACGGCTCCGCCTCGTCCTCCCGGGGACGGCGACGTTCCCGCAGGAAGACGGCGGAGTAACGACTTCGCCACCCGGCGGTCCGCTCGGTTCGACCTGGGTGCCGGATATCCGGTACCCTAGTCAACCGGTGCGCCTGGTGTCGGCGTGCCTGGCTTCGCGCGCCTGCCCGGATCGCCGGTCGTAATCGACAGCAGCTGGATGCGGGGCGCGGCATCTCAGCATTTAGCCAGTAGAAGGGTTCCGCGGTGTACGCGATCGTTCGTTGCGGCGGCAGGCAGCAGAAGGTCTCCGTCGGGGACGTCCTCGAGGTGGACAAGGTCGCCGGTGAGGTTGGCTCCACGGTGTCGCTGCCGGCGGTGCTCGTCGTCAACGACGGCGATGTCACCACCGACGCCGCCACGCTTTCCCGGTACCAGGTGACCGCCGAGATCCTCGGCGAGACCAAGGGCCCGAAGGTCCGGATCCTGAAGTACAAGAGCAAGACCGGCTACAAGAAGCGCCAGGGCCACCGCCAGCGCTACACCCAGGTCAAGGTCACCGGCATTAACCCCGGACAGTAGTTTCCCGGGGGACGACCCCCGCGTACCCCCGAAAGGGAGTGAATCATGGCACACAAGAAGGGCGCCTCGTCCACCCGGAACGGCCGTGACTCGAACGCTCAGCGCCTCGGTGTGAAGCGTTTCGGCGGTCAGCTGGTGAACGCCGGCGAGATCATCGTCCGTCAGCGCGGCACGCACTTCCACCCCGGCGACAACGTCGGCCGCGGTGGTGACGACACGCTGTTCGCCCTGACCGCGGGCCGGGTGCAGTTCGGCACCAAGCGCGGTCGCCGTGCGGTGAGCATCGTCCCGGTTGCGGAGTAGATCCGCCCCGGACACTTACAAGCAGCGCGATGAGGCGGATCGAGCATTCGGTCCGCCTCATTCGTTTTTCCATACAGAAGTTAGGAGGAGCGGCTGATGGCCGACTTCGTGGACCACGTCGTCCTGCACATCAAGGCGGGTGACGGTGGCAACGGCTGCGCCTCCATCCACCGGGAGAAGTACAAGCCGCTCGGCGGGCCCGACGGCGGCAACGGCGGACGCGGCGGCGACGTCATCCTGGAGGTGGATCCCAACACCGCCACCCTGCTGGAGTACCACCACCGGCCGCACCGCCGGGCGGGCAACGGCAAGCAGGGCATGGGCTCCAACAGGGACGGCGCCAAGGGCGAGGACATCATCCTGCCGGTGCCCAACGGCACGGTGGTGAAGGACGCCAAGACCGGCGAGGTGCTGGTCGACCTGGTCGGGGCGGGCACCCGGTACGTCGCCGCACAGGGCGGCTACGGCGGCCTCGGCAACGCCGCGCTCGCCAACGCCAAGCGCAAGGCCCCCGGTTTCGCGTTGCTGGGTGAGCCGGGCGAAGAGGCGGAGATCATCCTCGAGCTCAAGACCGTCGCCGACGTGGCGCTGGTCGGGTTCCCCAACGCGGGCAAGTCCTCCCTGATCGCGGCGCTGTCCGCGGCCCGGCCGAAGATCGCCGACTATCCGTTCACGACGCTCGTCCCCAACCTCGGCGTGGTGACGGCGGGCGACACCGTCTTCACGGTCGCCGACGTGCCCGGGCTGATCCCGGGGGCGTCCGAGGGCAAGGGGCTCGGTCACGAGTTCCTGCGGCACGTCGAGCGGTGCTCGACGATCGTGCACGTGCTCGACTGCGCGACCCTTGAGCCGGGGCGCGACCCGGTCAGCGACTACGAGGTGATCGAGGCCGAGCTGGCGGCGTACGGCTCGCTGCAGGACCGGCCGCGCCTGGTCGCGCTGAACAAGGTGGACGTCCCCGACGGGCGGGACCTGGCCGACATCGTCAAACCCATGCTGGAGGAGCGCGGCCTGCGCGTCTTCGAGATCTCCGCGGCCAGCCACGAGGGCCTGCGGTCCCTGGCATACGCGATGGCGGAGATGGTGGCGGCGGCCCGGGCGCAGGCCCCCGTGGAGGAGCCCACGCGGCTGGTGATCCGGCCCAGGCAGTTCGGCGAGACCGGGTTCACCGTACGCCGGATCGACGACAACCGCTTCCAGGTGACCGGCGAAAAGCCCGAGCGGTGGATCCGCCAGACCGACTTCTCCAACGACGAGGCCGTCGGCTACCTGGCCGACCGCCTCGAACGGCTCGGCGTAGAGGAGGAACTGATCAACGCTGGTGCGACCCCCGGCGCCGAAGTGATCATCGGGCCGATGGAGGGCGGCTACGTCTTCGACTGGCAGCCGTCGCGGGGCACGGAGGCGACCTTGGGCCCGCGTGGCACCGACGCGCGGCTCGGCTGATCGGAGTGGCGGCGTGACAGGCAGAGAGCGGATCCGCGAGGCCTCGCGGCTGGTGGTCAAGGTGGGGTCGTCGTCGCTGACGACCCCCCGGGGCACGATCGACGTCGACCGGGTGGACGCGCTGGTCGACGTGCTGGCGGCGCGGCGCAAGGCCGGCACGCAGATCGTGCTCGTGTCGTCCGGCGCCATCGCCGCCGGGCTGGGGCCACTGGGGCTGCGGGACCGGCCGAAGGATCTGGCCACCCAGCAGGCGGCCGCCTCGGTCGGGCAGGGCGTGCTGGTCGCCCGCTACACCTCGTCCTTCGCCAGGTACGGCCTGCGCGTGGGACAGGTGCTGCTGACCGCCGACGACATGATGCGCCGCAGCCACCACCGCAACGCCCAGCGGGCGCTGGCCCGGCTGCTGGAGCTCGGCATCGTGCCCGTGGTCAACGAGAACGACACGGTGGCCACCGACGAGATCCGCTTCGGGGACAACGACCGGCTCGCGGCGCTGGTGGCCCACCTCACCCACGCCGACGGGCTGGTGCTGCTGTCGGACGTCGACGCGTTGTACGACGGCGACCCGCGCAAGAACGGCGCCACCCGGATCGCCGAGGTGCGGGGGCCGGAGGACCTCGAAGGCGTCGAGCTGGGCACCTCCGGCCGCGTCGGCACCGGCGGCATGATCACCAAGGTGGAGGCGGCCCGCATCGCGACGGGGGCGGGAGTCCCGGTCGTGCTCACCGCGGCGGCGCACGCGGCCCAGGCGCTCGCCGGGGCCGACATCGGCACCTTCTTCCACCCGGGAGGCCGTCATCCCGGCACCCGGCTGCTGTGGCTCGCCCACGCGACGACCGGCAGGGGCCGCCTGCACCTGGACGCGGGGGCCGTCGAGGCCGTCGTACGGCGGCGCAAGTCGCTGCTGCCCGCGGGTGTGGTGAAGGTCGAGGGCGACTTCGCGGCGGGCGACCCGGTGGATGTGTGCGGGCCGTCCGGCGACAGGGTCGCCCGCGGCCTGGTGAACTACGACGCGGGGGAGATCCCCGAGCTGCTCGGCCGCTCCACCCGTGAGCTGGCGAGAACACTCGGCCCGGAGTACCGGCGCGAGCTGATCCACCGGGACGACATGGTCATATTGGAGCCCACCATCCGTGACGGAGCGCGAGGCAATGTCTGAGGCAGAGGAATTCCTGAAGGTCGCACATGCCGCGAGGGACGCCGCGACGGTGCTCGCGCCGATGTCGCGCGCGCCGAAGGACGCGGCGCTGCACGCCGTGGCCGACGCCCTGGAGGCGGCCACGGACGAGATCGTCGCGGCCAACGCCGTGGACGTGGACCGGGCCAGGCAGAGCGGCACCTCCGAGGCGATGATCGACCGGCTGCGGCTCGACGCCGGGCGGATCGCCGCCATCGCGGCGGCCGTCCGCCAGGTGGCCGGCCTGCCCGACCCGGTCGGCGAGGTCGTACGCGGCAGCACGCTGCCCAACGGCCTGGAGCTGCGGCAGGTGCGAGTGCCGCTCGGCGTCATCGGCATCATCTACGAGGGCAGGCCCAACGTGACCGTGGACGCCGCCGCGCTGTGCCTCAAGAGCGGCAACGGCGTGCTGCTGCGGGGGTCGTCCAGCGCGTACTCCTCCAACAGCGCGCTGGTGCGGATCATGCAGGAGGCGCTGGCGGCGACCGAGGTGCCGGCGGACGCCGTGCAGCTCGTGCCGGGCCAGACCCGCGAGTCGGTCAAGCACCTCATGCGCGCCCGCGGCCTGGTGGACGTGCTGATCCCGCGCGGCGGCGCCTCGCTGATCAACAGCGTGGTCGAGGAGTCGACCGTGCCAGTCATCGAGACCGGGGTGGGCAACTGCCACGTGTACGTCGACGCCGACGCCGACATCGACACGGCCCTGAAGATCCTGGTGAACGCCAAGACGCAGCGGCCCTCGGTGTGCAACGCGGCCGAGACGCTCCTCGTGCACGCCGCCATCGCCGACGAGTTCGTCCCGAAGGCGCTGGCGGCGCTGAAGGAGGCGGGCGTCACCGTCCACGGGGACGAGCGGATCCGGGCCTACGGCGCCGACGTGGTGCCCGCCACGGAGGAGGACTTCACCACCGAGTACCTCTCGCTCGACATCGCCGCCGCCGTGGTCGACTCGCTGGACGACGCCGTCGCGCACATCCGCAAGTACGGCTCGGCCCACACCGACGCCATCGTGACCCGCTCCCAGCAGGCCGCGCGCAGGTTCGCCGCGACCGTGGACTCGGCGGCCGTCGCGGTGAACGCCTCGACCCGGTTCACCGACGGCGGCGAGTTCGGCTTCGGCGCGGAGATCGGCATCTCCACCCAGAAGCTGCACGCCCGGGGCCCGATGGGGCTGCCGGAGCTCACCTCCACCAAGTGGATCTACACCGGCGAGGGCCACATCCGCGTGTGACACCGCCGCCGGGGCGCGCTCGTGAGCGGGCCGGTTCCCGCTTCGTGCGCGCCCCGAACGGCGCGCCTCCGCCGATTTCGGCCGCGGGGCCGCTATGGTTAGCGCTCCTATGGCTGGACGTCTCGGGCGGGTCGGCCCCTACGCGCTGCTGGAGCGGCTGGGCCGGGGTGGCATGGGCGAGGTGTACCTCGCCGTCGACCGCCGGGGCGACCGTGTCGCGGTGAAGATGCTCCGCGACCCCATCGAGAACGACCCCGACGCCCGATTACGGCTCGAACGCGAGGTCCGGGCGTTGCGCCGGGTCGAGAGCCCGTACGTCGCCCAGGTCCTCGACGCCGACCTGTCCGGCGACCGGCCGTACCTGGTGATGGAGTACATCGAGGGGGAGAACCTCCTCGACGCCGTACGTCGCCACGGGCCGCTGCCGGAGGGCCGGCTCATCGCGCTGGCGCAGGGCCTCGCGGCGGCGCTGGCGATCATCCACGCGGGCGGGGTCGTGCATCGGGACGTCAAGCCGTCCAACGTCCTGCTCGCCGAGGACGGGCCGGTGCTGATCGACTTCGGCATCGCCCAGGTGCTCGACGCCACCCGCGTCACGGCGACCGGCGCGTTTCTCGGCACGCCCGGATACTGCGCCCCCGAGGTGTTCTCGGACGAGACGGTGGGGGAGCCGGCCGACGTGCACGGCTGGGCCGCCACCATCGCGTTCGCCGCCACCGGGCGGCCGACCTTCGGGCGGGGCACGGCGGAGTCGCAGATGTACGCGGTGCTGAACGGCAAGGCCGATCTCGTGGGGGTCCCCGCCGCCCTGCTGCCGCTGGTGCGGGCGGCGCTGCACCGGGACCCGGCACGCCGTCCCACCGCCGCGCTGCTGGCCGACCGCCTGTCCAGGCTCGCCCGGGTCTGCGAGACCTCCGCCGCCGACCGGGGCGCAAACCGGTGCGCGGCGGAGCCGGCATCCCAGGTCCGCGGCGGCGATGCGGTCGCGCGGGTCCGCACGGAGCCGCCCGCGCGTGCGGCGGCGGTCAAGCATCCGGAACCCGCGGCCAAGGGGCAGGCGTCCGCCGAACGGCCACGCGGGCGGGGCGGCGCGGGCGCACCCGCCCGGCCCGCCGGCCGCCGCGCGGACCGCCGTGCCCGGGACGGCGAGAGCCGTACGGCACCGGAGGCGCTCGCGGCCGAGGCCAGGGACACCGATGCCCCGGAGGCGGCGCTCGGCATCCCGACGGGCAACGCGGCCCTGATCGTCGTCGCGCTGCTGGCCGTGCCGTGTGTGGTGACGTCGGTGGTCTACCCGCTCGCGACCTTCGCGATCACGGCGGTCTTCGCCGTCGTGACCAGGGCGGTGTGGACCAGCCACTGGCTGGTGCGCGGCCGCAGGCCCGGCCGCGTCCGCGCGTTCCTGCGGGTGCTGGTGTTTCCGTTCACGCTGGCCGGTTCGCTGGTGTCGGCCGTGGCGTGGCCGGGGCTGCCCGCCACCGCGGCGGCGTTCGCGGCGCTGTGGCTGGGCTCCGGGGCGCGGCTGGAGCCGGAGTGGTGGTCACAGGCGGTGCCCGTCACCATCGCCGGTGTCGCGTTCGGCGTCGTCAGCGGCGCGATCATCGGCCGGGAGATCGAGCGCGCGGGAGCGGCCATTCCCGGCCTGCGACGGGAGGGCCTGCGCGCGCTCGCCGTCCTGGGCGGCTTCGTCGCGCTCTGCGCGGCGGCGGTGCGCGCCGTGGCCTTCTTCTTCTGACGCCTCGGCGCTTCGGGATGCCCGCCGCGGCGCGCACGCGACGCCGTGCCCGGCGATCAGTTCTCGCGCCGGGCGAAACGGTTGAAGATGCGCTCCCCGGCGTGGACCGCGCCCTCGGCGACGTCACGCAGCACACCGATGAACGGGTCCTGCGACTGCGCCCAGGCCTCGCGGTAGGAGCGGGCCGCCGCCTTGATCTCCTCGGTGATCTTGGCGTTGGCGTCGTCCTCCCGCCGGGGGTAGTCGCCGCCGATGATCCGGGCGTACTCGCCGCCGCGCCGCCACCGGTCGAGCTCGGCGACCCGGGTCACCGCGAACGGGTGGGTCGTGCCGAGCAGGTTGAGGACCTTCAGCAGGCCGTCCCGCACGTCGCCCGCGGTGTCGTACTCGCGCGCCTGGTCGAGGAAGGCCTCGATGTTCATCTCGTGCAGGCGCGAGCCGCCGGCGAGCTTCATGAGCGCCCGCAGCGCGGCGTCGGGGTCCTGCCCGGCGAGCAGACCGCCGCGGTCGGCGGACATCTCCGCCTTGCGCTGCCATTCCTCCAGCGCGGCGACGATGACCCGCAGGCCGATGTAGCCGAGCGGGATCCAGGCCACACGGGTGGCCAGGCGGGTCAAGATTGCGAGCATCGTGCCGTAGACGGCGTGCCCCGACAGGATGTGGGAGGTCTCGTGGCCGATGACGAAGCGCAGCTCCTCGGCGTCCATGAGGTCGAGCAGCCCGGTCGACACGATGATGAACGGCTCGTCGAACCCGATCGCCATCGCGTACGCCTTCGGGTCCTGCTGCACGTAGATCTCGGGGATCCGGTGCAGGTCGAGGATGTAGGCGCTGTCGCGGCCGATGTCGTGCAGCGCGCGGAACTGGGTATCGGTCGTGCGTACCGCGGATGCCAGGAACATCAGGCGCAGCCGGCGCTCGCTGAACAGGCCGGAGGTGCGCTTGAGCACCGCGTCGAATCCGGAGAGCGAACGCATCGCGACCAGCGCGGAACGGTCGGCGGGATGTTCGTAGGCTCGCGAGCTGATACCGGGCAGCTGTACGCGATTGCGATCGGGAGTGGTCATGTTCCGCATGCTATGTCTCACACGCCGAACGCGCGCGGACGCCGGGAGGAGCCCCGGCCGTCACCGGAGGGGGCCGGTTTCCGGCATGGTGAGGTAGGCGCGTTATGGTCGCGTTCATGCGAAATGGGGCGACGATCCGGCGACTGGGCGTGATGGGCGGGACCTTCGATCCGATCCATCACGGCCACCTGGTGGCGGCCAGCGAGGTGGCCCACCACTTCAACCTGGACGAAGTGGTGTTCGTCCCGACCGGGCAGCCGTGGCAGAAGGCCGACCAGGAGGTGTCCTCCTCCGAGGACCGCTACCTGATGACGGTGATCGCCACCGCGTCGAACCCCCGCTTCTCGGTCAGCCGGGTGGACATCGACCGGCCGGGGCCCACGTACACGATCGACACGCTGCGCGACATCTCCGCCGTGTACGGCCCGGACGTGGAGCTGTACTTCATCACCGGCGCGGACGCGCTGGCGCAGATCCTGAGCTGGCGCGACGCCGACGAGCTGTTCACCATGGCGCATTTCGTCGGCTGCACCAGGCCGGGGCATACGCTGGAGGACCCCGGCCTGCCGGCGGGCAAGGTCAGCCTGATCGAGATCCCGGCCCTGGCGATCTCCTCCTCCGAGTGCCGCGACCGGGTGGCCGCCGGGGAGCCCATCTGGTACCTGGTCCCCGACGGCATCGTGCAGTACATCAACAAGCGCGGCCTCTACCGCGATCCGAAGCGCTGAGCGGGCGAGGCGTCCGGGGCGAGATCCGCCGGGACGGGGCGCGCCTTAACAGGGTTCATGGTGGCCGTCGTCTCGTCTCGTACGGCCCCGGCCGAGGCTCAGGCCGTACGCCGCGGCGAGCCCGCCGGCGAGCGCCGCCGCGCACAGCAGCGGGGCGTAGGAGACCAGGGCCAGGAGCCCGGCGCCGAGCGCCATCCCCGCCGCGGTGGGCACGAACAGCAGGGTGTTGGCGGTCGCGGACACGGTGGCGAGCAGGTCGCGGGGAGCGATCCGCTGGACGGCGGTGAGGGCGGCGACCAGCACCCAGGGCAGCCCCAGCCCGGAGATCAGGCTCGCCGCCGTCACGACGGGCTCCCAGGGCGCCGCGCGCAGCGCCACCGAGGCGGCGTACAGGAGCCCGCCGGCGGCAGACAGCGGGGCCTCGCCGATCCGGCGCAGCACCGGCCCCGCGATCAGGCCGCCGAGGATCGTGCCGCCGCCCTGCACCGCGGACAGCACGCCGGCGAAGCCCGGGTCCCGGTGCAGGCCGTGATCGACCACCGCGAAGACGGCCGCCCCGTTGACGCCGGAGACCAGCATCAGCACCGCCCCGGACAGCACGAGACGGCGCAGCAGCGGATCGCCGAGCAGGAAGCGCGCCCCGTCCGCGGTCCGGGACAGCCAGCCGCGGGTCGCCTCGGCCCGTCGTGGCACGGCCGCCGGCAGGCGCGGCGTGCCGAGCAGCCAGGCGCCGGCCGCGAAGGTCGCCGTCGCCGCGTCGAGGGCGACCACCGCGTCGCCGCCCGCGGCGGTGAACAGTCCGGCGCCCAGCAAGGGTGCGGCGAGGCGGGTGCCCTCCGACGCGCTCATGCGCAGCCCGTTGACCTCCGGCAGGAGCGTGTCCGGCACGGCCGAGGGCAGCACGGCCGCCTCCGCCGCGTCGAGCACGACGAAGCTCACGCCGTACAGCAGGAGCACCGCGAACAGCAGCCACACCTGCCCGGGGGAGCGGACCAGGAACAGCAGGCAGAGCGCCGCGGCCATCAGCACGTTGGTCCACACGAGCACGGGCCGGGCGCCGATGACGTCGACCACCGCGCCGAGCGCGGGCCCGGCCGCCGTCGGCGCCCAAAAGCAGAACGCGGTGAGGCCGGCGAGGCTGTCCGAGCCGGTCAGCGATTTCACCCAGATGCCCGCCGCCAGGGACATGGCCATCGTGCCGAAGCCGGAGACGACGACGGCGCTCAGATAGCGGCGGGCGTTGCGGTCGGCGAAGGCGGCTTTCATGCGGGCGATAATCGTCCCGGCCGACACCCAAGTCAATCCTTGGGGGTTGTGATGGTGTTAACTTGCCGGCATGGCGGAGGCGGACCCGAGGCTCAGGGCTCTGGCGCATCCGGTGCGGCTGCGCATGCTCTCGCTGATATGGGGCGCGCCCATGTCGGCCGCCGAGCTCTCCCGCGAACTGGGCATCTCGCACGCCCTCGCCAGTCATCACCTGCGCTGCCTCGACGAGGCGGGGCTGGCCGAGCTGGCCGACGTACGGGTCCGGCGCGGCGGCAGGGAGCGCCGTTACCGGGCGGCGGGGGGCACGCCGCTCACCGAGCAGCGGGACGGCTTCCCGCTGCTCGCCGAGGCGCTGGCCCGGTCGCTGCGCGAGCGGGCCGGGTGGCGGCGCGCGGACGAGGAGGGAGTGACGGCCGACGCCGAGCTGTGGGTCGAGCCCGAGCTGTGGCACGACGTCCGCCGCAGGATCCTCGCCGCGATCATCGACCTGCACGAGGGCGCGGCGGCCCCCCATACGCCCGGCACGATCCGGATCGGCGCCACCGTGGCGGCGTTCCCGATGACGGAATCCGCGGGCGCGGAAGGACGTTGAACCTCCGATCCCGGGCATAACTCCGGAAATCGCCAGGTGTGCCGATAGGGTTCCCACGGGAAAGCCGGTTGTACGGGGCACGCGTACTGTGCACCCTGGAAGAGCCCGTCAACGGAGGACAGAACCGAATCGTGACAGCATCCGAAAGATCGATCCAGCTCGTCCGGGTGGCCGCCGAGGCCGCCGCCGAGAAGCTGGCCGACGACATCATCGCCTACGACGTGAGCGACCAGCTCGTCATCACCGACGCCTTCCTCCTCTGCTCCGCCTCCAACGACCGGCAGGTCCGCTCGGTCGTCGACGAGATCGAGGAGCGCCTGCGCGTCGAAGCCGACGCCAAGCCCGTACGCCGCGAGGGCGAGCGGGAGGGCCGCTGGGTCCTGCTCGACTACCTCGACATCGTGGTGCACGTGCAGCACGAGGAGGACCGCAACTTCTACGCGCTGGAGCGCCTGTGGAAGGACTGCCCGGCCATCGAGCTGCCGGAAAGCGTCAAGCGGGTCGCCGCGCAGCGCGGGCACGGAGCGGCCCGGTGACGAACGCCATCATCGGGGCGGCGCGATGAGCCGTCGTGTCGTCTGCCTGCGGCACGGGCAGACACTGTGGAACGTCGAAAAGCGCTTCCAGGGGCACACCGACATCGAATTGGACGAGGTCGGCATCGCGCAGGCGGCCCGGGCGGCCTCCCTGCTCGCGGCGCTGCGGCCGACCATGATCGTCTCCTCGGACCTGCGTCGCGCGTACGACACGGCATCGGCCCTCGCCCGGCTCACCGGGCTCGACGTCGCCGTGGACAAGGACCTGCGTGAGCGTGGCGGCGGCGAGTGGGAGGGCCTGACCCGCGAGGAGATCAAAGCGGGCTGGCCGGTCGAGTACGAAGCGTGGGAGGCACCGGGCGGCGAGGACGTGGCGAGCGTCGCCGACCGGGTCGCCGACGCGATCGCGCGCTGGGCGGCCCGCCTGGACGAGGACGGCCTGCTGGTGGTCGCCTCGCACGGCGCCGCTTTGCGGCTGGGCATCTGCCGGCTGCTCGGGCTGCCGCAGGAGCTGTGGTCGGCCCTCGGCGGGCTGGGCAACTGCTCGTGGTCGGTGCTGGAGGAGGGCCGCCGCGGCTGGCGCCTGCTCGAGCACAACGCGGGCACGCTGCCGGAGCCGGTGAGCAGCGACGACAGCCCCGCGGCGACCGCCGACGGCTGATACACGGGTGACTGGTGACGATTAGGTAAACGGACGGGCGTACCTATATGCTCTCCGAGCGCCGCGCCGGGAGTACCCGGGGCGGTGGCAAGGGGCTATAGCGCAGCTGGTAGCGCACCTCCATGGCATGGAGGGGGTCTGGGGTTCGAGTCCCCATAGCTCCACCCATCACGGTCGGAACCCGCGCTTCGCAGCAGTGCCGGGGATGGTTCGGGGGGCGGGAGTGCGGGCCGATACGCTACTGGCCATGTCTGCGACCCCCGCTTCGACCGCGGCATGAACGG
>JADGHC010000098.1 GCA_019689655.1 Microbispora sp. | reverse complement strand
GGGTGGGCAGACCCCTCTCACACCACCGGACCCGACCGGCCTGGAGGCGTGGATACGCCAGGTTCTCGGCCTGGCCGGCGCCCGGGCCTCCGCGTTCATCCCGCCCCTGCCTCCCGCTTCGTCCACCGGCCCACGCCACCCGGAACGTTCCGAGGACGCGGACGGCCCGGCCCCCGGCGGGCACACCGAGTAAGCCGGTTGGGCGCGGGTCAGGCCGCCTGCCGTACCTGCTCGGCCAGCCGCTCCAGGCTGTCGTCCAGCGCCCGCTCCACCGCCTCGGCGGGCGGGGCGTGCCGCTCGTCCAAGAAGGACAGGTGGACCGTCACGTCACTGCTGTCGTCGTCGACGCCGGCGACCTGCAGCCATCCGGCGTACCGGTCCACGTCGCGGGTGCCCCACTCCATCCGCATCCGGTCCTGCTCGGTCCGCAGCAGCGCGCGTTCGTCCTGTCCCGTCTCGTCCTCGTGGACGGTGACCGCGGGCGGCTCCTCCGCGCGTACGTGCAGATCGCGAGGCATCCAGAGATCGAGTTTGCCGACGTCGCATGCCTGGCGGAAGACCCGGTCGGCCGGTGCGGGCATCCGGCGGGACCGCTCGAACTCGCTCATGTCCGTCACTCCCCTCTGGTCGACGTAGGTCGCCCCTACCCGCCGGAGTGCGGTCCATCCTTCGTCGATCACGCGAGGCCGTACGGCGACCGGCCGCCCCGCCGTTCCCCCCGCCGCGCGGGCAGGGCGGGGGGCCTCACGCCGGTGGTGGCACATCGACGCCCGGCGGCAACCCGTTCCCCACGCACATCGACGCCCGGCGGCAACCCGTCCCCCGCGCCCTTCGTCGCCGACGGCACCTCATCGCCGGTGGTCGCCCGGCCTCTGACACCTCGATGCCCGGCCCCGCTGCGACGCCTGACGGCAACCCGTCCCCCGCGCACCTCGATGCCCGGCGGGCACCTCGTCCCCGGCACCTTGACGTCGGCGGACCCCCCTTTCCGGGCAGGTACGCGCGGCGGCGTAGGGTCCCATGGCATGACCGATCATTACAATGTCGTGGTCCTCGGCGCCGGGCCCGGCGGCTACACCGCCGCGGTTCGCTCGGCCCAGCTCGGGCTCAGCACGGCGGTCGTCGAGGAGCGCTACTGGGGCGGCGTCTGCCTCAATGTCGGGTGCATCCCTTCCAAGGCGCTGCTGCGCAACGCCGAGCTCGCCCACATCCTGACGAACGAGACCAAGACGTTCGGCATCCAGGCGGACGGCCCGATCACCCTCGACTACGGCGCGGCCTTCCGCCGCAGCCGCCAGGTCGCGGACGGACGGGTCAAGGGCGTCCACTACCTGATGAAGAAGAATGGCATCACCGAGTACGACGGTCGTGGCACGTTCACCGGCCCGAACTCCATGCAGGTGCGCGGCGCGGACGGCTCGGTGCGGACGGTGACGTTCGACCACTGCATCATCGCGGCCGGGGCGACCACCCGCCTGCTGCCGGGGACGTCCCTGTCCGAGCGCGTGGTGACGTACGAGGAGCAGATCCTCAGCGAGACGCTGCCGGGGAGCATCATCATCGCGGGCGCCGGGGCGATCGGCGTCGAGTTCGCGTACGTGCTGCACAACTACGGCGTGAAGGTCACGATCGTCGAGTTCCTCGACCGGATGGTCCCGCTGGAGGACCAGGAGGTGTCGGCGGAGCTGGCGCGGCGCTACCGGCGGCTCGGCATCGAGGTGCTGACCTCCACCCGGGTCGAGTCGATCGACGACACCGGCGAGAAGGTCCGGGTCACGGTCTCAAAGAACGGCGAGACTTCCGTGCTCGAGGCCGACAAGGTGCTGCAGGCGATCGGCTTCCAGCCGCGCGTGGAGGGCTACGGCCTGGAGACCACCGGCGTACGGCTGACCGAGCGGGGCGCGATCGCGGTCGACGGCCGCTGCCGCACCAACGTGCCGCACATCTTCGCCATCGGGGACGTCACCGCGAAGCTCATGCTGGCCCACACCGCCGAATCGATGGGCATCATCGCCGCCGAGACGATCGCGGGCGCGGAGACGATGGAGCTCGACTACGTGATGATCCCGCGGGCGACCTACTGCCAGCCGCAGATCGCGAGCTTCGGCTACACCGAGGCCCAGGCGCGCGAGCAGGGCTTCGACGTGAAGGTGGCCAAGTTCCCGTTCACGGCCAACGGCAAGGCGCACGGCCTGGGCGACTCCGGCGGCTTCGTCAAGATCATCAGTGACGCGAAGTACGGCGAGATCATCGGCGCCCACCTCATCGGGCCCGAGGTGACCGAGCTGCTCCCCGAGCTGACCCTGGCCCAGAAGTGGGATCTCACCGTGCACGAGGTGGCGCGCAACGTGCACGCCCACCCGACCCTGGGCGAGGCGGTGAAGGAGGCGATCCACGGCCTGGCCGGACACATGATCAACATGTGAGCCGCCGGTCAGGGCTCCGTAAGGCCCGGTCAGCCGCCGGTAGGCGGGCCGTCAGCGCCGGGGCCGACGCTCTTTCCGTGGCCGCGAGACCAGGGCGGCCCCGGACCAGAGGAGCGCGATATGACGACCCGATCGGTTCTGATCTCCGGTGCGAGCATCGCCGGGCCCGCCGTCGCCTACTGGCTGCGTAGGCACGGCTTCACCCCCACCGTGGTCGAGCGGGCACCCGCCCTGCGGGAGGGCGGCCAGGCGGTCGACTTCCGCGGGGCGGTGCACATGAACGTGCTGCGGCAGATGGGCGTCCTGGACGACATCCGCCGCCTGCGCACCGACCCCGGCCCGTGGCGGGTGGTCGACTCCCGCGGCGACCAGATCGTCGCACTGCCCGCGGAATTCGCCGGCGGCGAGGTGGAGATCATGCGCGGCGACCTCGCCCGGGTGCTGTACGACCGGACCAAGGACGACGTGGAGTATGTCTTCGGCGACTCCATCGCGGCCATGACCGAGACCCCGCACGGGGTGGAGGTGACCTTCGAGCGCGGCGCGCCCCGGACGTTCGACGTCGTCATCGGGGCGGACGGCCTGCACTCGAACGTACGGCGGCTGGCCTTCGGCCCGGAGTCGCAGTTCGTACGGCCGTCCGGTTACCACGTCGCGATCTTCAGCGCCCCCGACCACATGGGAATCGGCCGCGACACACTGCTCTACAACGAGCCCGGCCGCGCGGTGGCGGTCTCGGGCGCCGGGGAGGGGACGACCACCGCGGTGATGTGCGTCTTCCACGCCCCGGGGCTGGAGTTCGACCACCGTGACGTGGCGCAGCAGAGGAAGATCCTCCTGGACGCGTACGCGGGGGCGGGCTGGGAGACCCCTCGCCTGCTCCGGGCCGTCCCGGACGCGCCCGACTTCTACTTCGACTCGATCAGCATCGTCCACATGGACCGCTACACCCGCGGGCGGATCGCGCTGCTCGGCGACGCCGGCTACGGCGCCACCTGCGGCGGCATGGGCGCGGGCATGGCCGTCGTGACCGCGTACGTGCTGGCGGGCGAGCTGGCCGCCGCCCACGGCGACCACCGCATGGCGTTCCCCGAGTACGAGCGGGCGATCCGGGGATTCGCCAAGGCGTGCCAGCGCGTCGCGGGCAACGCGGGCCCCTTCCTCGCCCCGCCGACGCGAGGGGCGATCCGGCGGCGCAACCTGGCCTACCGGGTGCTCACCACCGGGCCGATGCTGCGCATGCTCGACAAAATGAGCACCAAGGCGGCCACCTCGATAACGCTGCGGAACTATGCCGCCTGAGATGCGCAAATACGGCGCTGCGCCACGCCGGAACGGAGCGGGATGTGACATATGCGCCTTTTGCGCGATCGGGGCGATCTGTTGCACTGGACCGCATCGAGCGTTTGACCGCGATATGAGAGGCTTCGTGGCAAGCGCCTGCCACAGGCGCGAAACCCCGCGGCTCATCGCCAACAACAGCCGCCCGGTGTGGTTACGGCGAAAACCGCTCGAAGCCCGCCCTCCTCGACCTTCACGGCGAGGAGGGCGGTGCCGCTTCTCCCCGAACCGCTTCGTTCAGGCGAGCGGGAGTCCGGGTGAGCGCACAGACAGCGCGCTCGACGCTGCGATCGAGGCGCCGGGCCGGCCGCTGCTCATGTGAACAGCCGGCGGCGCCCGGGCACCGCCGCCCCGGGCGTACGTACGCGGCGGCGCGCAGGGAGCCCCGGCCCGGCGGTGAGAGCGGCACGGGAAGGAGCCGGGCCCGCGGGCACAGATACGGGCGCGTCGCCGCGAGAGTCTTGGGGCCGGCACCGCCGCATGGTCGGTCCGGCGGCGACTTCAGGGCGGCAACGCGGCGAGGCACCCCACGCGGCAGGGCCGTGATGCGCCCGGCATAACCTGGCCCCGGTGCTAGGCATACTCCGCTAATCCGATTTCAAATCCGTAATTTATACGATTCTTAACCGCAATGCCGATGGACGGCTGCAACAACAAAATGCCTGGTACGGCGTGCTTCCGCTCTCGATGTACTCGAACCGGGCCCACCCCAGCGCGGGCCACCGGCGGATCGCCGGCACCGAACGGAGCGCGCCCCCGGCGGCCGAAGGAAGTGACAGCAAACCATGCGGTTCGAGACCAGCGTCGACATCGACGCCCCCGTGGAGCGGGTCTGGCAGGTCCTGACGGACGTCACCAAATGGCCCGAGTTCACGCCCACCACGACCAAGGTGGAACCCCTCGGCGACGGCCCACTGGCCGTCGGTGGCCGCTTCCGGGTCAAGCAGCCGGGTCTTCCCCTGACGATCTGGCAGGTGACCGAATTGATCGAGAACCGTTCCTTCACCTGGCGGGCGGAGACCGGCGGGGTCGTCACGGTCGGAACCCACGTGCTCACGCCCCGGGATGGCGGGGTGTCGGCCCAGCTCGGCATCGAACAGTCCGGACCGCTGGCGCCGCTGATGAGCCTGCTGATCGGCGGCCGGGTCCGCAGGTACGTACGCACGGAGGCGGAGAGCCTCAAGCAACGCTGCGAGTCCGGCGCCGCCGCATGACCGGCGACGGCGCCGACAGGCACACGGTTGAGGTGCCCGAGGTGCCGGCTGGCCGGACGCCGACGCGGGCGTGACCGGCGGGCCGGAGTCCGAGGGACCCCGGCCCGCACGGATCACCCGGGTGCCACGTACCTCGTGGGGGACTGGAAGGGCCGTCGTGTGCGCCGCCCGCCCAGGCCGCCCGCCTAGCGCCGCCCGGCCACGCGCCGGGCAGGCCGGCGGTCACCGCCGGGCCGGGAAACCCCACCGCAGGACCGGGTCACCGCCGGGCCGAGTCTCCCTGCGCACCGCCGCGTACGCCGCGGGCGACGGTGCACAGGCGCTGCCCGGCTATGCGCGTGAGCAGCGGCCGGACCGGCCCGGCGGCCGGCCCCTCACCGCCGGGCCGGGGCATGACGGTCGATCGGTTCGTCCTCCGGCGGCCCTGCGTCCTCCCCGCCGCCCGGCTACACCGGCTGCAGGATGCGCACGTCGCTGTCCTGCGACAGCCCCGCGAACGCGAGCAGTCTCCCCGCCTCCTGCTCCACTTCCGCCCGCTCCGCGGCGCTCAGCGCGCGGAAGGGCGTGATCACCAGGTTCGAGTCGTCGAAGTTCCACACTCCCTGTACGAACCCGTCCACGAGCACGGTCCCGTGCACGATGCCGTTCTTCTCGATCACCCGCGGCCGGTACGCGTCGTCCATGATCCGGCTTCTGTCCGCGTAGCTCAGCAGGACGTTGTCGTACTCGGCGAGCAGCCGTACCGGAGCCTCCGTGTCCGGGTCGGGCCGGGGCGCGTCGGGAAGGTCGAACAACTGCCGGCCCATCGGATCCTTGTAGGTCGCCAGCTTCAGCCGTTTGAGCACCCCGCCGAGCGCGGACAGCCCGGACCAGCGCTGGACGTCGGCCGCGGTGGCGGGCCCGAAGGCGGCGAGGTAGCGGAGGATCACGCGGTCGATGCTCGGCGCCGGGTCCAGCGGGCGCCCCAGCCAGCTCTCGATCGTCTGCCACATGGGCCCGTCGGTGCGCCCCCAGAGCCCGCGCGGCGGCACCTGCAGCACGGGCACGACGAACTGGGCGATGCGCGACAGCTGCGTGGGATTGCAGTCGGGCCAGCGCTTGGCCAGGAGTGCGCCGAGTTCCTTGCCGTCGCGCGCCTCGGTGAGCAGTTCGGCGGCGGCCGTCGCCAGCGCCGGCAGGTCATCGATCTTCCGGAGTTCGGCGGCTCGGGCCGGATTGCCGGTGAGCTGCTTGTCGATCACCGGGGCCAGCAGCGGGCGCAGGGTCAGGCAGTCGTCGGCCGTGACGGCGTGGATGGTGCAGCGCATGAGGGTGGCCCGCACGACCCGGCGGCTCTCGATGAGCCGTTCCAGATCCTCGGGCCGGAACCCCGCCACCCGGGACCATAGGCCGTAGTACGGCGGGAGCGGCTGCTGCGACTGCAGGCCGACGAGGTGCGCCACCACCTCCTCGGCGGTCTTGTCGGTACGGCGGAGCAGGAACTGGCGTTCCAGCGTCGCACGGTTGAGCCCTCTGACGCTGATCGTGCTCATGGCGTGGCCTCCTGAAGGTCGAGCCGCATCACCACGCGCGGCAGTCCGGCGCTCTTGGCGGAGGTCGGCGCGATCCGGCGGAATCCGGCGCGTTCGAACATGGCGGCGGTGCCGACGTAGGCCGCCGTCGTACTGACTCTGCGGCCGTGGTTCTCGATGGGGTAGGCCTCGACGGCCGGAGCGCCGTGCTCCCGGGCGAAGTCGACGGCGCCGCGGAGCAGCGCCTCGGCGATCCCCTTGCGGCGGTGGCCGGTGCGGACCACGAAGCACACCACCGACCAGACGGGGACGTCGTCGACGGCGGGGATGGTCTTGGAGCGCACCAGCCGTTCCATCGCGGTGCGCGGTCCCACGTTGCACCAGCCGACGGGCACATCGCCGGAGTAGGCGAGGAGGCCGGGCGGCGGGTCACGGTGGAGCAGGTCCCGCATGACCTCCTGCCGGCGCGCGTCGTCGGCCCGGGAGAACTCGCCCGACGGCATCCGCCAGGCGACGCACCAGCATCCCTGTCCCAGGCCGCCGGAGGACGTCAGCACCTCACGGAGATCGGGCCACCGTTCGGCGGTGGCCGGTAAGGTCACGATTTCCATGGCCGCCCCGCCCGGTGGCCGGAATTAATAGTTAATTCAATCAACAAAGATCCTTTCATTCTGTTGCACATCATCGTTAACTCTTCACATTCCCTGACGAATCGCTCATGATGTCAACATAGGAAGTAAGGAAGCATATCGGGCATATCGTACGAGTGGCGGATCCCGCACCCACTTGTAACCCAGGCATCGAACGGTTAATACTACGGGGAGACTCGAATGCCTTTTCGAGAAAGGCCCGACGTTGCCGGCAAGGTTCACCTCATGGGCAGATTCACAGCCCAGATCCACGGCCATACCATACACAGATGGAATGCGGGAAAAGCACGCAACCTCTTTCAGTACCTGGTTTTGAACCGCGGACACGTCGTACCGAAAGAACGGTTGAAGAGCGTCCTGTGGACGGGCGATGAATCGTCGTCGAACTCCAGCTCCCTGAAGGTCGCCGTGCACGCAGTGCGAAAAACCCTGAACCGTGTGCAAGGCGGCCAGGAGGCCGTCAGCATCGTTCACTGCGACGAGGGCTACCTGCTGCGCGCCTCCGATCTCTGGGTCGACGTCGAGGAGTTCGAGGAACTGATCGACCGGGGCAAGACGGCCGTGATGGCCCGGAAGACGGCCGCCGCCCGGGCGGCGTACACCCAGGCGATGGCCCTCTACCGCGGCGACTTCCTGGCCGGCGAGAACGCCGACTGGATCATCGAGCAGCGCGAGTGGTGCCGCGCCCTGGCCCTGCCCGCGCTCATCTGGCTGGCCGAGGACGCCCTGCGCCGGGGCGACCACTGCGACGTGATCCACTGGTCCCGCCGAGCCGTCGATCTCGACCCCTACCGGGAGGAGACCTACCAGCTCATGATGGTGATGCACAGCATGGACGGGAACCTCGGCGCGGTCCGGAGCTGGTACCGCATGTGCGAGCAGCGGCTGAGCAAGGACCTCGGCATCCCGCCGAACGAGCACACCGAGCGGATCTACTCCGAGGCGCTCGGCAGGGGCCGCTCCGACAGGCTCCTCGCCACCGCCGACCGCTGGGGCCTGAGCAGGGCCGCCACGGCCACCGCCCCCGCCAGGAGCAGGCTCGCGCCGATCAGGAAGGCGAGCCGGTAACCCGCCGTCGCCGTCGCCGCGGCCTCACCCGCCAGCCCGCGCGTGTAGGCGGTGGCGGCGGTGACGATGGCGGCCAGCCCGAGGGCCTGCCCGAGCTGGAGCACGGTGGTGATGACTCCGGAGCCCAGACCGGCGTCCTCCTGGGACACGTCGGTGAGCGAGGCGACCTGCGAGGCCGGTGTGGCACCGCCGCCGCCCAGGCCGATCAGGAGCAGCGCGGGCACCAGGTCGATCGCGTAAGCGCCGTCGGCCGGGAGGCGGGCCAGCAGCAGGAAGCCCGTACCGGCCAGGAGCAGCGCCGCCGACATCGCCCAGCGGGGCCCCAGCCTGGGCAGGACCTTGGCCATGGTGGTCAGGCCGACCAGGTAAGCGGCGATGAACGGCAGCCACGCCAGCCCGCTCTGCAGCGGGGAGAACCCGAGTATCTGCTGGACGTAAGCCACGAGCAGGAAGAACATGGCCGCCGTCGAGCTGGCCAGGACGACCATCCCCAGGTTGCCGGTGACCCGCACCCGGTGGCGGAAGAACGTCAGCGGCACCAGGGGGTTGTCGGACCTGGCCTGGACGATCACGAACCCGGCCACCGCCGCCACCCCGCCCAGGAGCGGCCCCAGCACACCCGGGCTGAGCAGCGGCCGGGTGACGAGCGACAGGAGCCCCTGGATGACGGCGACCAGACCACCGATGATCAGCACGGCGCTGAGCAGGCCGGGCCGGCGCATCTCGGGCATCCGGCTCTCCTTGATCAGGACGGGCACCAGGGCGAGCGAGACGAGGGCGAGCGGCACGTTGACGTAGAAGATCCAGTGCCAGCCGGCCAGGTCGGTCAGCACACCGCCGAGGAGGACGCCCGCGGTGGACCCCAGACCGGCCAGGCCGCCCCAGATCGCGAAGGCCTTGGCCCGCTCCTGCGGATCGGTGAACAGCAACGCCACCAGCGACATCGCCGAGGGGACCGCCAAGGCGTCGCCGACGCCCTGCAGGAACCTCGCGGCCACCAGCACCTGCGTCGTCGTGGCCAGCGCCGCCGCCAGCGAGGCCAGCGCGAACAGCGCCGCCCCCGTCATGAACACCCGCCTGCGCCCGAACAGGTCGGCCAGCCGGCCGCCGACGAGCAGCAGGCCGCCCGCCGCGAGCAGGTATCCGTTCACCACCCAGGTCAACTCCCCGGGCGTCAGGCCGAGATCGCGCTGGATGGACGGCAGGGCCACGTTGACGATCGTGCCGTCGGTGAAGACGAGGAACTGCACGAGCGCCAGGACGGCCAGCGCCTGCCAGCGCCGCGGGTTCGCCGTTTCTTGCGTCATGCCTGTTTCCGTCATGTCGGCTCCAGGGCCTAGACATCATGGACAGGGGTACGATAGGAGGAATTGAGGACAGCTTCTGTCCTCAATTCCGGGGAGGCTGAGAACATGCCCGCCGCCTCCAGCCGCCTGCTCCGGCTGCTGTCGCTGCTTCAATCGCGGCCCGAGTGGCCGGGCGCCGACCTGGCCCAGAGCCTCGGCGTGACGACCCGGACCGTCCGCCGGGACATCGACCGGCTCCGGGAACTGGGCTACCGGATCGATTCCCTCCCGGGGGTGGCGGGGGGCTACCGGCTCTCCGTGGGCAACAGGCTGCCGCCGCTGCTGCTGACGGACGAGGAGGCGGTGGCCATCGCCGTGGGGCTGCGCACGGCGGCGGGCGGCACGATCCACGGCCTTGAGGAGTCCTCCGTCCAAGCCCTGGCCAAGCTGGAGCGCGTGCTCCCGGTACGGCTGCGCCACCAGGTCAAGGCGCTGCAGGCCGCCACGGTGCCCATGACGGCCGCCACCGGTCCCACCATCGACCCCGACCTGCTCACCCAGCTCGCCACCGCGTGCTACGGGCATGAGCGGGTGTCCTTCGGCTACACCGGCTCCGGCGGCGAACGGACCGGACGGCGGGTCGAGCCGTACCGCCTGGTGTACACCTCATGGCGGTGGTACCTGCTCGCCTACGACCTGGACCGGGACGACTGGCGGACCTTCCGCGTCGACCGGGTTCGCGGCCCGGTACGGCGGGAGCACCGTTTCACGCCGCGCGAGCTGCCCATGGACGACGTCCGGGCCTACGTCTCCCGCGCGGTGTCCCACCATCCCTACCGCTACCAGGCCACGATCCTCCTGCGGGCGCCCGTACGGCGGCTCGCCGAGGGCCTTCCGCCCACGGCGGGGCAGCTGGAGGCCGTCGACGACACCTCCTGCCTGCTGCGCACGGGCGCCAACTCGCTCGACAAACTGGCCCTCTACATCGGCCTGATGGGCGCCGACTTCGAGGTGCTGGAACCCGCGGAGCTGCGCGACCACGTCCGGGCCCTGGCCGAGCGCTTCGCCCGCGGCAGCGTCGTCACCGCTGATCCGGAACGAACGTGACCGGCAGGCTCTCGAGCCGGTGCACGATGAAGCTCGGCTTCCAGGTCAGCTTCTCCGGCGGCACGGCCAGCGCCAGGCCGGGCATCCGGTCCAGCACCGTGTCGAAGACGACCTCGGCCTCCAACCTGGCCAGCGGGGCACCGATGCAGAAGTGGATGCCGTGCCCGAAGCTGACGTGCGGGTTGGGCGACCGGGTGATGTCGAACGTCTCGGGACAGGAGACCTTGGCGGGGTCGAAGTTGGCCATCGGCGGCGACAGCGCCACATGCTCCCCGGCCGGGATCTCCACCCCGCCGATCGTGACCGGAGCGGCCGTGAACCGATAGGTGATGCTCGACACCGGGCTGTCGTAGCGGAGGGCCTCCTCGATGGCGGTGTGCAAGAGCCGCCGGTCGTCGCGGACCGCGGCCAGCGCCTCCGGGTGCCGCAGCA
Organism: Microbispora sp.; assembly: GCA_019689655.1. Classification (GTDB taxonomy): domain Bacteria; phylum Actinomycetota; class Actinomycetes; order Streptosporangiales; family Streptosporangiaceae; genus Microbispora. The sequence continues at coordinate 3,071 of JADGHC010000098.1, read as the reverse complement.
GCGCGAGCAGCCCGTTGGCGAGCAGGTTGACCGTCGTCTCGAAGCCCGCGGCCAGCAGCAGGAAGATGTTGGACCGCAGCTCCACGTCGGTGAGCCGGTCCTCCTCGTCCATCGCGGCCAGCATGGCGGAGATCAGGTCGTCGCCCGGCTCCCGGCGCCGCGACTCCACGAGCTGGGTGGTGTACCTGTCGAACCACTTGCCCGCCGCGATCACCTCCTCGGGGCTGGAGGAGGCGTTGATCCCGGTGATCGTCTCCGCGCGCTGCTCGAACTCGTCCCGGTCGGCGTACGGCACGCCGAGCAGTTCGCAGATCACGGCGATGGGCAGCGGCAGGGCCAGCGCCGCCACCAGATCCGCCTCGCCCCGCGGCAGCAGCGGATCGAGCAGTTCGTCGGTGATCTCCTGGATCCGCGGGCGCAGCCGCTCGATCCGCCGCGGGGTGAACGCCTTCGACACGACCTTGCGCATGCGGGTGTGGTCGGGCGGGTCGGCGAAGAGCATGTGCTGGGTCAGCACGAAGTCGGAATTGGCCAGGTCGAGGTACTTGTGCAGGTCGGGCGAGGCCACCTTGGCGCTGCGGACGATGTTGGGGTCCGACAGCGCCTGCCGTACCTCCTGATTGCCGACCACGAGCCAGGCGGGCATGCCGTCGGGCAGGGTGACCTTGTGGACCGGGCCGGAGCCGCGCAGTTTCTGCGCCAGCAGCTTCGGGTCGCCGAAGGGCTCGATCTCCAGGTGCACGGCGTCACGCGTGTCCACCGGCCACCTCCAGCACGCCGAGGCCGGCCACCGCGCGCACGTGCGCGGTCTGCTCGGGGGCCAGCGGCCCGTCGGGCCGCCACGTGGGCGTGGACACCAGGCCGGGTTCGACCATGGTGTACCCCTCGAACAGCGCGGCGACCTCCTCCAGCCGGCGCGGGTACATGGCCTGCGCCCGGGTGCGGTACAGGTCGAGCACCACCTCGGCCAGGCCGGCCTCCCAGTACTCGGCGGTCAGCGCGTGGGAGATGGCCAGGTAGCTGCCCGGCACGCAGGCGTCCCGGTAGGCGGCGACGATGCCCCGCGGATCGGCCGAGTCGGGGATGAACGGGAACACGCCGGTGGCGAGGACGGCCACCGGCCGGCCGAAGTCGATGACCCGGTTCACCCGCTCGTCCGCCAGCACCTTCTCCGGCGCCTCGATGGGCGCCGTGACGGCGGTGGCGTTGAGATCACCGGAGAGCAGCCGGAGGTACTCCGCCACCGCCTCCTGCTCCCGGTCCACGTAGACCACCCGGGCGTCCGGGACGTACTCCCGGGCGATCTCGTGCAGGTTGCGCTCGGTCGGATAGCCGCAGCCCAGGTCGAGGAACTGATCGACCCGGGCGGTCTCCGCCAGGTAACGGGTCACCCGCCGCATGAACGCGCGGTTGTCGCGCGCCACGTACGGCGTGCCCGGTGCCACCTCGAGCAGTCTGGCGAGCGCCGCCTGGTCCTGCTCGGACAGCGACGCCCGGCCGCCGCCGATGAGACGGTCGTATATCCGGCAGGCGTTTGCACGGTCGGGCCCCAGGTCGGGGTGCTGCGGTTCGGACGTCGAACTCATCCCGCGCTCCTTGCTGTGAGTGCTTGGCGGCTCCGACCGTAAGAAGAGGGGGTTGTCGCCCGGTTACGCGCGTAACCCCGCGCGAACCCCCCGCCTCTTGGCTGGTCGGCGCCATTGCCCGACGCCTGCCTGGAGGCACGATGAAAGCAGCGTCCAAGGCCGACGCGCTGAGCCAGAGCGAGCTCACCGCACGCGCGGCCCGCACCCTGCCCGAGACGGACCCCGTGCTCTACGCCCTGCTGGACGCCGAGGTGCGCTACCAGAACGACACCCTGGCCATGGTCGCCCACGCCAGCCTCGCCGACCCGTCGGTGCTGGCCTGCGGGGCGGCGGCACTGGCGAACGTGACGGCGGAGGGCTACCCGGGGAACCGCTACCACTCCGGATGCGCCTGGCTGGACGAGGTGGAGTCCCTCGCCGTCGAACGGGCCAAGGCCGCCTTCGGCGCCCGCTACGCCAACGTCCAGCCGCACTCGTGCTCGTCGGCGAACCTCGCCGTGCTCTTCGGCCTGCTGAAGCCCGGCGACCCGGTGCTCGGGCTGCACCTGGACGCCGGCGGGCACCTCACGCACGGTTCACCCGCCTCGGTGGTCGGCCGTCACTTCACCCCCGTGGCCTACGGGGTCGGGCCCGACGGGTTCATCGACTACGACCAGGTCCGCGACCTGGCGCTGCGCCACCGGCCCAAGCTGATCATCGCGGGGGCGAGCGCGTACCCCCGCCGGCTCGACTACGCCGTCTTCCGGGCGATCGCCGACGAGGTGGGCGCCTATCTGCTGGCCGACATCTCGCACATCGCCGGGCTGGTCGCCGCGGGCGTGCACCCCAGCCCGATCGACCACGCCCACATCACCACCACCAGCACCTACAAGCAGCTGGGCGGGCCGCGCGGCGGCCTGATCCTCATGGGCCGGGAGAGCGACGCCGAAGGCCCCGACGGGCGGCTCGACCTCGCGCGGCTCATGCAGCGCGCCGTGTTCCCCCGCAGCCAGGGCACGCTCAACCCCGCCGGGGTGGCGGCCAAGGCGCGCGCCCTGGACCTGGTGGCCAAGCCCGCGTTCACCGCGCTCGCGCGACGCATCGCCGCCGACGCCGCGGCGCTGGCGCGCGCCCTCGCCGAGCGCGGCCACCGGGTGGTGACCGGCGGCACGGACACCCACATGGTGCTGCTGGACCTCAGCGGATCCGGCCTCACCGGCGCCGCCGCCGAACAGGCGCTGGAGAGCTGCGGCATCCTGACCAACCGCAACCGCGTGCCCGGCGACCGGCTGCCCGCCCGGGTGGCGAGCGGGCTGCGGCTCGGCACCAACATCCTGGCCCAGCGCGGTCTCACCGCCCCCGACATGGACCGCTGCGCCGACCTGGTGTGCCGGGTCCTCGCGGCCACCACGGCGCTGCCGGGGACGGGGTTCGAGCTGGATCCGGCCGTCGGGGGCCCGCCCGCCGCCCCCCCGCGCCGCCCCCCCGCCCCCGGCGCCCCGCGGG
>JADGHC010000804.1 GCA_019689655.1 Microbispora sp. | reverse complement strand
CGCCCGCCCCCGCTCCCGCCGCGCGGACCACCGGGGCGTGGCGCCTGGCCGTCGTGGCGGCCCTGGTGGTCGTGGTCGGCCTCGCGGCCGGCCTGGGCGCCTGGCTCCTGGTCTCCGGGCAGCAGGGCGGGTCCGGGCGTTACACCGCCGTCCCCGACGCCTGCCGCAGCCTGACCGGCGCGCAGATCCGCGAGCTCCTCGGCGCCTCGGTGAAGGGTGAGCCCGCCGCCGGGGGACGGTGCGTGTGGAACGAGCACGTCACCGGTCGCGACGGGGAGATCACGGTCGGGTACCGGCTGCCCGCCGACGGGGAGGGCGTCGACGCCGCGTCCCAAGAGCTCGCGGCCGAACGGACCGCGCGGTGCACCGCCGCGCGCGACCTGCAGGGCATCGCCGACGAGGCGTTCGCCTGCGATACTCCCGACCCCGCGGCCGGGACCACCGGAGCCACGGTCTGGTTCCGCCTCAGCAATCTCATCGTCGAGGTCGCCTATCGGCGCGCAGGTGACCCATCGGTCACTCCGGCCGACCGGCGCACCGCCGAGCGCGCCGCCGAACTCGTCGGCATCGGGCTCGGGTAGACCTCCCGATCCCCACCCGTAGGAGACTGCATGACCAGCGGTGACGACGCACCAGTCGAGCCCGGGGAGACGCCTCCCCAGGACCATCCCCGGCAAGGCACGCCGCCGTACCCGCCGCAGGGCGCCCCTCAGCCGGGCACGCCGCCCCTCCAGCCGCCGTACGGCCCGCCGCCGCAGCCGGGCCCCGCGGCCGAAGGCCCGCGGGGGACGCCGTGGCCGCCGCCTCAGCCGGGGGCCTACCCGTCGCAGGGTCCGGGCGCGCCCGCCGGCCCGCAACCGGGGCCGTACGGCAATCCCGGGGGCCCGTGGCCGGGGCCTCATCCCGGCTTCCCGCCCGGGCCGCAGCCTCAGCCGGGCCCGTACCCGGGTGCCGCGCCCGGCGGCGCGTGGCCCGGACCGGCGCAGAGTGGGCAGCCGGGCGGTTCTCCGGCCGGGCCGTCGCCGCAGCCGCCGCAGTCGAACCCCTACCCCTATACGCCGCCGGGCGGGCAGGGGGGCGCGTCGTCCGGGCCGCACGGGCCGGCCGGCACGTATCCGGGTCCCTATGCCGCTCCGGGCGGCCAGGGTGCGGAGCAGCAGCAGGTCTGGCAGGCGGCGACGCCGCCTCCGCCCGAACTGTGGCAGATGCCGACCCAGCCCTCCGCCCCGGCGCGCCGGAGGTGGGTGCTGCCGGTGGGTGCGCTCGTCGCCGTGCTGCTGGTGGCCGGGGGCACGTTCGCGTTCATGTCGTCGCGTCAGACGGGGACGCCCCGTGCGGCGGGTTCGGCGTCGGCGGTGCCGGTCGCGGCGTCGGCGTCGGCCACGCCGCCGGCGGACGCCGACGTGTGCTCGATGCTCGACCCGAACGAGACCGAGCGCCTCGTCCCGCAGGCCACGATCGACTCCCATACGCGCGACAACCGCGGGGACAGCCTCGTCAGCTACGTCACCTACTCGTGCAGTTGGGCCAACCGGAACATCTCGTACAAGGACGTCACTCGTAGCCGTGAGATCACGCTGGACGTGTCCAAGTACGAGGCGATCGGGACGACCACGGCCGAGAAGTCGGCACGCATCCAGTACAACGGCGAGCTCAGTTTCTACAAGTACCGGGAGACCATCTCCAACAAGAAGCAGTACTACTCGAAGGCGCGGGAATACCAGGGCATCGGGGACGAGGCGGCCGCGCAGTACCAATGGACGCGGGATGACTCCTGGTACTCCTTCGGCGAGGGCGTCGGCCGGGTGGGCGATGTGGTCTTCAAGGTGAAGTACCAGGCGAGCCAGAAGAAGAAGGAGTCGGACCCGCTGTCGGCGGAGGGCACGCAGTCGATCACCGAGGAGAACGCGCTGCGCGAGGTGAAGAGCCTGCTCTCGCAGGTCGCCAAGTCGGTGGCCGCATGGCGGGCCGGCAAGCCGCTGCCGTACCACGCGCGCCCCAAGCCGAGCCCGACGCCGTCGCCCTCGCCCACCCGCATCCCGTTGCCCCCCG
>JADGHC010000803.1 GCA_019689655.1 Microbispora sp. | reverse complement strand
GGCGCAGGAGCGCCGGCTTCGCATCGACGAGCGCAAGGGCAAGCTGGTCGACAAGGCCCGCGCACTCCTGCTCGTGCACCGCCTCGCCAAGGAGGAGCGGGACGCCATCCTCGCCTGGCCCGCCCGCGTCGCCGCCGAGATGGCAGCCGAGCTCGGCGTCGATGCACATCGGCTGCAGACCATGATGGACACGCGGCTCCGCGAGCATCTCGCGGCCCGGCACGATGTTCGGGTGAGCGTCGGCTGATGGCAGGAAAGCACTTCCTCGACGAGCTCGGCCGCTTCGACGGCGACGCCGAGATCCTGCAGGCCTGGCGCGACGGCATGATGCCGGAGCCGGCCCTGCTGGTCTCGGAATGGGCGGACAGGCACCGGATGCTGGGCTCGCGCGACTCCGCCGAGCCGGGGCCCTATCGCACGGCGCGCACGCCCTACCTCAAGGAGGTGATGGACGCGCTGTCGCCCTCCCACCCGGCACGGCGCGTGGTGTTCATGAAAGGGGCGCAGGTCGGCGCCACCACCTGCGGCAGCAACTGGATCGGCTACGTCATCCACCACGCGCCCGGGCCGATGCTGGCGGTGCAGCCGACCACCGAACTGGCCAAGCGCTTCTCCGACCAGCGCATCGACCCGCTGGTCGAGGAGACGCCGGCGATCCGGGAGCGGGTGGCGCCGGCCCGCTCCCGCGACAGCGGCAATCGCCAGCTCTCGAAGGAGTTCCCCGGCGGGCAGCTGGTGATGACCGGCGCCAACAGCGCGGTGGGGCTCCGCTCCATGTCGGCGCGGTTCCTGTTCCTCGACGAGATCGATGCATACCCGGGCGACGTAGAGGGGGAGGGCGACCCGATCGCGCTGGCCGAGGCCCGCGCCCGCACCTTCGGCTGGCGGCGCAAGATGCTGCTGGTCTCAACGCCCACCATCGCCGGGCTGTCACGGATCGAGCGCGAGTATCTGGCGACCGACCAGCGGCGCTATTTCGTGCCGTGCCCGCATTGCGGCCACCGGCAGCACCTGCGCTTCGAGCGGCTGGTCTGGGACGAGGGCGAGCCGGAGACCGCACGCTATCTCTGCGAGGCCTGCGACGCGCCGATCGGCGAGCAGCACAAGGCGCAGATGCTGGCGGCGGGGGAATGGCGGGCCACCGCCACCGCGACGGACCCGCACGCTGTGGGTTTCCATGTCTCGGCGCTCTACTCGCCGCCTGGCTGGATGACGTGGGCCGAGATTGCGCGGCTCTGGCTTGCGGCGCAGGGCGACGACCGCGCCATCAAGACCTTTCGCAACACGGTGCTGGGCGAGACCTGGCAGGAGGCCGGCGAGGCGCCGGACTGGCAGCGGCTCTACGACCGCCGCGAGCACTGGCCCGCGGGCACCGTGCCGATGGGCGGGCTGCTGCTGACCGCCGGGGTGGACGTGCAGCGCGACCGCCTCGAGGCCAGCGTCTGGGCCTGGGGCGAGGACCGCCAGTCCTGGCTGGTCGAGCACCGCGTGCTGGCGGGGAACCCGTTCGAGGCGCAGGTCTGGGAGGAACTCCGGCGGCTGCTCGGCGAGAGCTGGCGGCATGAGAGCGGGCACCGCCTGCCCATCGCCATGGCAGCGATCGACAGCGGCGACGGCATGACCACGGCGGAGGTCTACGCCTTCGTGCGCCGCGCCGGGTCGGGCCGGGCCATCGCGGTCAAGGGCCAGGACGGGTTGCGCGCCGCCATCGGCCAGCCGGCGGCGACGGAGGTGCGTCGGAACGGGCGGAAGCTCGGCGGGCTGAAGGTCTGGCCGGTCGGCTCCTCCTTCCTCAAGGCCGAGACCTATGGCTGGCTGAAGCTCGACCGGCCGACGGAGGAGAGCGGCGATCCCTTCCCGCCGGGCTACGTGCACCTGCCGGTCCACGCTGCGGGCGAGGAGTTCTGCCGCCAGCTCACCGCCGAGCAGCTGGTCGCGCGCACCGGCCGGAATGGCTTTCGCCGGCTGGAATGGGTCAAGACCCGCGAGCGCAACGAGGCGCTCGACTGCCGGGTCTATGCCCGCGCCGCCGCGGCGGCGCTCGGCATGGACGGCTGGGGC
>JADGHC010000097.1 GCA_019689655.1 Microbispora sp. | reverse complement strand
GGGGGAGGGCCCGCTTGGGGGGGGAGCGGGGCCGACGGATGCTCACGCACGGACTAGATCACTTGGGCATCCAGGCCTGCCACTTGGTCGGGTTGGCCTCCACCCACTTCTTGGCCGCCTCCTCCGGCGACATGCCGTTGTTGGTGATGTCGTCGGCGACCGCGTTCTGGTCCTCGTTGGTCCAGTTGAAGTTCTTGATCAGCTCGTACGCCTTGCCGCCGGTGTCGGCGAACTTCTTGCTCACGATCTTGTCGAGATCGTACGGCGGGTAGTCGCAGGCGACCTTCTTGGGGTCGCTGTCACAGCCCTCGGTGTACGGCGGGAGGTTGACCTTGACGAGCTTGATCTGGTTGAACAGCCACTGCGGCTCGTAGAAGTACATGAGCAGTGGCTTCTTCTGCTCGGTCGCCTGCTTGGCGGCCTTGATCAGCGAGGCCTCGCTGCCGGCGTAGACGACCTTGAAGTTGAGCTTGAGGTTCTTGACCAGCGCCTCGTCGTTGGTGACGAAGGACGGGTCTCCGTCGAGCAGCTGGCCCTTGCCGTCCGACTCGGAGGTCTTGAACAGGTCGGCGTACTTGTTCAGGTTCTTCCAGTCGGTGATGTCGGGGTACTTCTCCACCATCCACTCGGGCACGTACCAGCCGATCACGCCCTTGTTTCCGGTGCTGCCCGCCTCGACGGCGACCTTCTTCTCCTCGATGTACTTCTTCTTGAGGTCGGGGTGGCCCCAGTTCTCGATGATGACGTCGACGTCACCCGACTCCATGCCCTGCCATGACGGCTCCTCGGCGAGCGTCACCTTCTGGACCTTGTAGCCGAGTTCGTGCTCGAGCAGGTACGACACCACCGCGGCGTCGGCCTCGTAGCCGACCCAGCCGTTGATGGCCATCTTGACGGTGCCCGCGGAACCCGCGGCGCCCGCGGAGCCCGCGGCGCTCGCACTCGGCGCCGCCGCGGAGTCGTCCTCTACTTTGGCGCCTCCGCAGGCGGCGGCGCTGAGGCCGAGGACCAGAACCCCTGCGATTAGGCGTAACTTCTTCATGCGTTCCTCTTCTTGTGGGGAGAGCGGCGCCCGTTGGCGCCTTGCGTGATCCGGTCGAGCATGATTCCCAGGAGGACCAGGGCGACGCCGGCGGCGAGGCCCTTTCCGTAGTCCTCCTGCTGCGAGAAACCGGCCACGACGTCGTATCCAAGAGCCCCCGCGCCCACCAGCGCGCCGATCACCACCATCGCCAGCGTCATGACGATGCCCTGGTTCGCCGCGAGCAGCAGCGCGCCGCGCGCCATCGGGAGCTGGACCTTCCACAGCAGCTGCCGGTTGGTGGAACCCGCCGATCGCGCCGCCTCCATGACGGTCGCGGGGACCGCGCGCAGGCCGTCCTCGACGAGGCGGGCGACCACCGGCACCGCGTAGATGAAGGAGGCCGTGATCGCGGTGAAGCGACCGTTGCCGAACAGAGCCACGGCGGGCAGCAGGTAGGAGAACGACGGCATCGTCTGCGCGGCGTCCAGCAAAGGACGCAGTCCGGCCGCGAACCACCGCGACCGCGCCGCCGTCACGCCGAGCACGAGCCCGACGGCGATGGTGAGCAGCGAGGCGACCAGCACCATCGTCAGCGTCTCCATCGCGTGCTGCCACAGCTGCAGCGCGGCGACGCACAAGAGGCAGGCGGTGGCGACCAGCCCGGCCCCCAGCCCGCTCACCCGCCAGGCGAACGCCAGCACCGCCGCCGTGATCAGCCACCACGGCGCGCTGGTCAGCACGTTCTGCAGCGGGTTGAGCAGGCCGTACGCCACCGTGTCGTTGAGGAAGCCGGTGAAGGTGTACCAGTGGGCCTCGATCCAGTCGACCACGTCGTTGATCGGCCGAACGATCTGCACCTGCCACTGCTCGGGGAACTCCTGCGCCAGCGCGGGGGTCAGGGCGATTCCGGCCACCGCCAGGACGGCGAACCCGCTCCAGCGGACGACCCTGGCTCGGGTTCTGCCCTCGCGCCGCTGTGCCGCCGCCCGCGTCATGCGGTCGAGCACGATGGCGATCAGCACGATCGCGAGGCCGGGCACCAGCGCCGCACCCACGTTGACCTGGGCGAGCGCGCGGAGCAGGTCCTCGCCGAGCCCGGGCGCGGCGATCAGCGCCGTCAGCGGCACCATCGACAGCGCCGCGGCGATGGTCTGGTTGACACCCAGCGTGATCGTGGTGAGCGCCAGCGGCAGGCGCACCTTGACCAGCGTCTGCCACCGGGTGGCGCCCAGCGACTCCGACGCTTCCACGGTCCCGCCGGAGACCCGCTCGATGGCCAGTGCGGTGATTCTGATCGCGGGCGGCATCGCGTAGATCATCGTAGCGATCGTCGCCGACGCCGGCCCGATGAGGAACAGCAGCACCATGGGCGACAGGTACGAGAACGTCGGCATGATCTGCATGACGTCGAGCACCGGGTTCACGACCCGCCGTACGCGGGGCGAGCGGCCCGCCCAGATGCCCAGCGGGATGCCGAACAGCAGCGACAGCACCACCGAGGCCAGGGTCAGCGCGAGCGTCTCGACGCTCGCGTCCCAGAATCCGAGCACGCCCACGGCGGCGAAGCCGGCGAGCGAGACGAGCGCGATCCGCCACCCGCCGGCCAGCCAGCCGAACCCGGCCGCCAATCCGAGGAGACCGGGCCAGCCGAGTGCGAGCAGGCCGGCCTGGATCGCCGTGTAGACGCTGGCGGCGCCCAAGCGGATGTAGTTGACGACATACAGGAAGATCGGGCTGCTGTTGCGGTTGGCGTCGACCCAGTCACGGGCGTCGTTGAGCCAGTGGAACAGGGTGGCGTCGTCGTCATGCGGCAGCACGGCCTTGCCGCGGAACGCCACGTAGAGGACGACCACCGCGACAACCCCGGCGACCGGGGCGACCCACCGCGGCAGGCGCCGGGCCCGCGCCGGGGTCTGCACGGGCGGCGCGACCTGCACAGGGGCGCTCACCATCTACGCCTCCCCGGACACGCCGGCGGCGGCGACCGCCGCACCCTTGCGCGCGCTCTTCTTCGCCTTCTTCGCGCTCTCCGGCGCCTTGTCCTCCGCACCGGACTTCTCGCCCTCAGACGCCTCTACGGCCTCCGCACCAGACGCCTCGCCCTCAGTCGTCTGGGCAGCCTCCGCGTCAGACGCCTCGCCCTCGGCACCCGACGCCTCACCGTCAGACCCCTCTGCGGCCTCCGCAGCCGACACCTCACCCTCAGACGCCTTGCCGGCCTCCGCACCCGGCGCCTCAGCCGCCTCCGCGCCGGACTTCTCGTCCTCGGACCCCTGTACGGCCTCCGCGGACGGCTCGTCGCCGGAGGACTCCGCATCGGCGGGCTCGTCCTTGTCATCCGCGGCGGCGACGACCACGGACTCGGGCTCCTGCCGTACCGCGCGGAGGAGATCGACGCGGCTCACCACGCCGGCCAGTTCGCCGTCGGCGATGACCCGGATGGGCCGGTCGGACGCCATCGCCGCCGGGATCGCGTCGTGGATGACGGTGCCGGCGGGAAGCTCGGGACCGTCGAGCGGCTCGTCCGGCTCCGGGCTGCGGCAGATCCAGCGCAGCGAGAGCACCTGCGCCTTGGGAACGTCCCGCACGAAGTCGGCGACGTAGTCGTCGGCGGGCGCCCCGACCAGCTCCTCGGGCGTGCCGACCTGCACGATCTTGCCTGCCCGCATGATCGCGATGCGTTCGCCGAGCTTGAGCGCCTCGGACAGGTCGTGGGTGATGAAGACCATGGTCTTGCCGACCTCGCGGTGGAGGCGGATGACCTCGGCCTGCATGTCGCGCCGGATCAGCGGGTCGAGCGCGCTGAACGGCTCGTCGAACAGCAGCACCTCGGGGTCCACGGCGAGGGCCCGGGCCAGGCCCACCCGCTGCTGCATGCCGCCGGACAGTTGCTCGGGGTAGGACTCCTCGTGCCCCTCCAGCCCGACCAGCGAGAGGATGCGCCGGGCCTTCTCGTGGCGCTCGGCCTTGCCCACGCCCTGGATTTCCAGGCCGTAGCCGACGTTGTCCACGACCTTCCGGTGCGGCAGCAACCCGAAATGCTGGAAGACCATGCTCACGCGGTGACGGCGCAGCTCCCGTAGCTGCTTGGCCGACATCGCGCGTACGTCCTGGCCGTCGATACGCAGCTCACCCGCCGTCGGCTCGATCAGCCGGGTGAGACAGCGCACCAACGTCGACTTGCCACTGCCGGACAAGCCCATGACGACGAATACCTCGCCCGGGCGTACCTCGAAGCTGACGTCCCTGACGGCGGCGGTGCACCCCGTCTTCGCCCGCAGTTGCGCGGGGTCAAGGTCGGCGTCGGGGCTGCCGATGATCCGGTCGGCCTTGGGACCGAAGATCTTCCAGAGCCCGCGAACCTCGATCGCGGCTGTGCCCACTCTGATTCCCCTCACTTGGCGCTCGCCCGTGAGGCGGCGTGGACGCCCGGAAACGGCCAAAACACGGCGCGAGTGCTGCCGCTCGCACGCCGTGAATGAAGAGCGGGGGGCCCAACGACTCCTCAGGGGCACACGCACCTGCGTTGCGCTACGCGCAACACGGATCCTGTTTTGACAACAGGACTGAGGCTAGGCCGCTACCGCCCTCTTTATGGTGAAAAATGCCACACAATCTCCATATCGTGATCGTCCGGTGATCTTTCGCCTCACGGGGCATACCGGGCAGTGAAGGGGTGGCGGCGCGGGGTGAACATCCCCGGCGCGAGAGGCGAGATCGGCCCCCGCGCAAGGGGTGAAGACCACCCCGGAGCAGGGAGCGAAGACCACCCCGGCGCACGAGGTGACGACCACGCCGGCGCGACGGTTCGAGGCCGCCGAGCCCAAGCGGTGAAGGCCGCGCCGGCGATGCGAGCCGCCGGGAACCAAGGGACGAGACCACGCCGACGCGGGGCGACGCCCGGGATATCCGGCACGTCCGGAATCGGGCTCAGGTGGCGAGGATGCCACCGTCGACCGGGAGCACGGCCCCGGTGACGTACGAACCGGCGTCGGAGGCGAGGAAGACGGCGGCGGCGACGAGCTCCTCCGGATCGCCCGAGCGCCGCATCAGCACCCGCTGCTCCCGCATGCGGTCGAGGTAACCGTCGGGATACTGCGCCGTCATCTCGGAGTCGAAGAAGCCCGGCTCCAGGCAGTTGACCCGGATGCCCCGGCGCGAGGTCCACTGCTGGGCGAGGTCGCGGGTGAGCCCGACGACGGCGGCCTTCGACGCGCTGTAGGCGGCCTGCGGCAGCCCGGCCGTGGTCTCGCCGAGCACACTGCCGATGTTGACGATCGACGACCCCGGCAGCATGACCCGGGCACACGCCTGGGCCATCCAGTAGGTGCCGTTCAGGTTGACGTCGAGCACACGGCGGAACTCATCGGGCGTCTCGCGCAGGGCGGGCACGGCCGTGCCGACGCCCGCGTTGTTGATCAGCACGTCCACCCGGCCGAACTCGTTCATCGCCGCGTCGACGAGGGCCTGGCACTCCTCGGGGATCGACACGTCGGTCCGGACCGCAAGGCAGCGGCGGCCGGTCTCCTCGACGAGCCGCCGGGTCCGCTCCAGGCCCTCCGTACGGCGGGCGCCGATCACGATGTCGGCGCCCGCCTCCGCCAGGCCCCTGGCGAAGGCGACGCCGAGCCCCGACGACGCCCCCGTCACGATGGCCACCTTGCCGTCAAGACGGAACCGGTCCAGGATCACGCGGCCTCCCTTACCCCAGAGTCGAACCCGACTCTAGAGCAAGGTTTCACCGGAAGATGGAGGAGCCGCCGGGGCCGCGCCGGCCGTCGCGGACCCCGGCACCGGACGGGTGGTGGGTCAGAGGCCGTACTCCTTGGAGATCCGCTCGTGCCGCTCGGCCTCGATGCCGACCTCCCGGGCGAGGTCGAGCCAGGCCAGCGGGTGGGACCACTGCTCGGTGACGTCGTCGAGAACGGCGTCCAGCTCCACCGGGCGTACGGTGGGCGGGATCGCGATCCAGCCGAACACGCCGCGAATGGGCTGCCCGGTGGCCGGATGGGTGACGTGGTAGTTCTCGTCGCTGTAGACCCACATCGGCCAGCCGCGCTCGGCGAGCACCTCGTTGAACTCGGCCCACTCGTCCTCCGAGGGCATCGCGCCGTCGAAGAACCAGCTCGTGTAGCCGCCCGGGCGCAGCATCGTCACCCCGGCGAACGGGATCACGAAGCTCTCCCGCTCCTTCTCGTCCTCCGGGATCGGCTCCAGCGGCCGCGGGTCGATCACGACGACGTCGCCCGCGTTGTACTCCATGCCGCGCGGCTGCGGAATCGCCAGGCGGGCGGTCGCCGGTCCGGTCCGTACGGCGAGCACCTCCCGCTGGCTGCCGTCGGGGGCGGGGAGGATCACCCGGACCAGATGCCACTCCTCCTCGATCGGGCCCTCACCCGGCTCGATCGGCATGCCGAGCTTGCCGGCGGCGGCGCGCACGGTCGCCCAGTCCTCGACGGCGGTGGACAAGACGATGAGCCGCCAGGTGTCTTCCTCCTCGCCCTCTCCGGACTCCAGCAGCGGCTTGAGGATCTCGGCCGCCTTGGCGTTGTCGCCGAGCTGCTGGACGGCGCCCGACCACAGGCGGCGCGCCTCCAGCCCGCCGCCGTGGGCGACCGCCTGCTCGGCCTCCGCCGCGGTCTCCGTCCACTGCTCACGCGCGCGGTGAAGCCTGGCGAGCGTGAGGTGCGAGCGGGTCTCCGGCAGCCGGGCCGCCAGGGCCTTCACCCGCTCGTCCTGCCGGGCCTCGATGAGCAGGCCGGTGAGGTAGGTGATGTCCTCGTCGGCGGCGGCGGCCGGGTCGCCGTCCTCGACGATCGTCTTCCAGTAGATGTCGGCGCCCACCGGGGCGTAGCCGAGGAACCCGAGCGTCGTGGTGTGCCGCCGGGTGGCCTCGATGTCGGTGCCGGACAACGGCCACAGCCAGCCCACCCACCGCTCGGGGTCGGCCGTACGGCCGTCGGCGGCGTCGAAGTAGGCGACCAGCTCGTCACGGGGGCCGGGCGGCGGCACCTCCTTGGCGGCGCCGGCGGCGGCGCGCAGCTCCGCGACCCGCTCCGCCAGGCCCTCCGTGGCGCGCAGGTCGGCGATCGCGGCCTCGGCGTAGTCGGCCAGCAGGCGGGCCTGCCACAGGCCCTGCCGGGCGACCGCGAGGTGCCCGGCCGTCAGCGCGAGCTCGAACCGGGCGCGGTGGCCGCCCATCGTCTCGAAGTAGCCGATCCACTGGCGCAGGATGCGGCCGAGCTGCCAGGTGTTGGCGATCGAGCCGCCGGAGGCGAGCATGCGGACCGTGTGCGCCCACTCCACCCATTCGCGTGCGTGGTCGCCCACCACGTCGAGGTCGGGCAGCGCGTCCACGGCCTCCTGGAGACGGCCGAGGGTGGCCAGCACCCGCGACCTGAGCAGGGCCTCGCGGCGGCCCTTCGCGACCGGGTCGTCCGGCTTGAAGCCGGTCGAGGCGTCGAGCGCGGCCAGGGCGTCGTCCGGGCGCCCGGCGGCGAGCAGGGATCGCACGGTGGCGGCGCCCAGCTCCCAGCTCGCCTCGCGCCCGGCGCCGCGCAGGCGCTCGGCCGCGGCCTCGGCATACGCGACGGCCTCGGCCGCCTGGCCCGCGTCGATCAGGGCCGTGACGTACTGCGTGGCCAGGCCGGGGAAGGCGAGGGAGTCGGGCCCGATCCCGTCGAGGGCCGCGCCGAGGGCGGCCAGCCGGGTCTCGGCGTATCCGGGGCCGTCGGTGTTGCCCTGGGCCATCGCCAGGAGCTCCACGGCACCGAGTGCGGCGGGACAGTCGCGGACGTCGGCGCGCCGGGAGAAGTCCACCAGCGCGGCTGCGTCGCCGAGCGCGACCGCGCCCATCGCCCGGTCGCCCACCCGCCCGAGCAGGTGCCAGTAGCGCGCGAAGAACTCCAGCCACGGCTTCTCCAGCGTCTCGGCGTGCTGCGCGATCGCCGGCGCCACGACGTCGAGCTGGGTGAAACGGCCCTCCAGCGCCTGCGCGGGCACGTCACCCAGCGCCATGGCCAGCCCCGTGTTGCCCGCCTCGTGCAGTTCACGCTGGGTGTCACCGACCCAGGCCCAGATGTCCACGTCCATGAGCAGTCAGTCTGCCAGGTCGCCGACCATGACCCAAACAGCCGCGGCAGCGCGGGCGCGCGTCAATGTGCGCGGGCCACCCGGGACGCCTCTTCCAGCAAGCCGCACAGCTCGGCGAGTTCCGCCGGGCCGAGCACCGCGTACGCGGGGGCGACGAGGTCGTCGGTCAGCTTCTCCGCCGCGGCCCTGCGCTCCATCACCTCCGCCGACGGCACCGGGTACGGCTCCGGCCAGGCGAGGAAGCGGGCGACATCCGAGGTCCGCTCGTACGGGATCGGGGCCTCGGCGGCGTCCGTGCGGGCGAGGGTGGCCTCCAGCGGGCTGAGGCCGTGCGCCACCACGGCCGTCGCGTGCCGGGCGCCGCGCAGTTCCCGTACGACATGGAGCAGGTGGGCCGCCAGGGCGGGGCCGCCGGCGGGGCGCGGCATGGCCCGCCAGCCGGCGAACAGCGGCGCGCAGGACGGGTCCGCGGCCTCGGCGACTGCGGCGAGCAGCTCCGCCAGCCGGTCGGCGCCGCCGAACCCGGCCAGCTTGCGCCGTCCCCAGTCGTGGCAGGCCCCGGCGTACTGCGCGGCGGCCTGCTCGGCCGGGAGCCTGCGCCCGCCCTCCCATGAGGCGCGGACGTGCCCGGCCGGGAAGAACACGACGGCGGCGAGCACGACGTCGGCGTCCACCTCGCCGAGGACCCCGCATCTGCCGCGGAAGTACATCTCCCGGGGGCCGAGGGCGTGGCGCTCGCACAGCGCCTTGACCTCCCTGGAGAGCATGAAGCCCCCGCCGAGCGCCCCGACGGCCGCCTTCGTCTTCACCACCGCGTCGCGAGGGTCCATGCGCCTTGCTCCTCGATGTGCTCTCCGGACTGAGGGCAGCGGATCAGAACAATGTTCCGCAAGTCGCTGAAACTATCAGAGCAGGGCGGGCCACTCCCCCGAGGCGACGAGGACGGCGGGCCCGGACAGATAGCTGGTGTCCTCCGCCAGGGTGACGGTGACCATCCCGCCGGGGATCCACACCTCCCAGGTGCCGGTGGTCTCCCCCGCGGCGTGGGCGGCGGCGACGGCCGTCGCGACGGCCCCGGTGCCGCACGAGCGCGTCTCCCCCGAGCCCCGCTCGTGCACCCGCATGGACAGCCGGTGATCGCCGACCACGTTGAAGATCTCGACGTTGACGCCCTCCGGGTAGATTTCGCGGTCGAAGTCCGGCTCGCGGCCGAGGTCGAACGCGGCCACCGGCTCCTCGACTGCGCACGCCAGGTGGGGGTTGCCCATGTTCACGTTCAGGCCGCGGCACTCGCGCCCGCCGACGACCGCACGGCTCTCCCCCAGCACCAGCGGCCTGCCCATGTCCACGGTCACGTCGCCGGAAACGCCGAGTCGTACCCGCTTGACGCCCCCGCGGGTGGCGACGGCGAACTCGCCGGGCGCCGCGAGGCCCGCGTCCACGAGATAGCGGGCGAAGACCCGGACGCCGTTGCCGCACATCTCGGCGATGCCGCCGTCCGCGTTGCGGTAGTCCATGAACCACTCGGCCGCGCCGGCCTGCCCGGCCACCTCCGGGCAGAGCTTGGTGCGTACGACGCGCAGGACCCCGTCGGCACCGATGCCCGCGCGCCGGTCGCACAGCGCCGCCACGTCCCGCGCGGACAGGTTCAGCGTGGCGTCGGCGTCCGGCAGGATGACGAAGTCGTTCTCGGTGCCGTGGCCCTTCACAAATCGCATGTCAGCAGTCTAGGAGGCGCCGGTGATCACGCCGATCGCGCGGTCGGCGAGGTCGGGTGCGTCGAACGGCAGCCACACCACCCGGGGATCGCGGCGGAACCACGACTCCTGCCGCCGGGCGAACCTGCGGGTGGCGCGCACGGTCTCCTCCCGCGCCCGCTCCTCGGTCCACTCCCCGGCGAGGAAGCGCAGCACCTGCGCGTAGCCGAGCGCGCGGCTGGCGGTCCTGCCCTCGGCCAGGCCGCGCGCGGCGAGCGCGCGCACCTCGTCCACCAGCCCGGCCTCCCACATGAGCGCGACCCTGCGCTCGATCCGCTCGTCCAGGACCGGCCGCGGCACCTCGACGCCGATCTGCACGCTGTCGTAAACCGCCTCGTACGACGGCATGGTGGCGGAGAAGGGCCGCCCGGACAGCTCGACGACCTCCAGCGCGCGGACGATCCTGCGGCCGTTGCTCGGCAGGATGTGCTCCGCGGCCACCGGGTCGAGGGCCTTGAGGCGTTCGTACAGGGGGGCGGGGCCGCTTTCGGCGAGCTCCTTTTCCAGCCGGGCCCGTACGCCGGGGTCGGTGCCGGGGAACTCCAGGTTGTCGAGCGCGGCCCGGACGTAGAGCCCGGAGCCGCCGGCCAGCACGGGCACCCGGCCGCGGGAGCGCAGGTCGTCGATCAGGGGGCGGACGAGCCGCTGATACTCGGCCACGCTGGCGGTCCGCGTCACCGGCCAGATGTCCAGCAGGTGGTGGGGGACGCCGCGCCGTTCGCGCGGGGTGAGCTTGGCGGTGCCGATGTCCATGCCCTCGTAGAGCTGCATGGAGTCGGTGTTGATCACCTCGCCGCCCAGCCGGAGCGCGAGCTCGACGGCGAGATCGGACTTGCCCGCCGCGGTCGGGCCCACGATGGCGATCACAGGTGGCGTGTTCCCCGGCATGGAAGGCCGTGGACGCGGTTGTTCCGGTAGCTGCCCCACACCGTCCAGTGTCCCAGCGGCGGGGAGGTCACATGTCCCAGTCGAGGGTGGGCGGCAGGTGGCCTTCGAGGGTGAGCAGCCACCGCTTGGACTCCACGCCCTGACCGCCGCTGAAGCCGCCGAGCCCGTTGCTCGCGACGACCCGGTGGCACGGCACGACGATCGGGATCGGGTTGGCGCCCATGATCGAGCCGATGGCCCGCGCCGGCACCCCCGTGCCGCTGCGCGCCGCCAGCTCCCCGTACGTCACCACCTCGCCGTACGGGACCGTGGCGTACAGCGTGCCGAGGACCTGGCGCTGGAGCGGCGACATCAGCCGCCAGTCGACCGGGACGCGGAACTTCTTCAGCTCGCCCCGGAAGTACGCCGCCAGCTCCTCCCGGACGGCGGCCGTGCGCTCCGCGTCGTCGGCGGCGGCCATCCCGAGGCGGTCGGCGATGCGCTCCCGCAGCACGGCGTCGTCCCCGAAGTGCGTCGCGACGACCCCGTCCGCGGTCACGGCGGCGAGCACGTCGCCCAGCCTGGTCGGTACGGTCGCGAACGCCACCGTGCTGCTGTCCATACCTCCCATTCTGCGGGCGTACGGGCGAGGTAGGGTGATCGGGTGCTGGTCGCCGCCGCCGTCTGCCCGC
Source organism: Microbispora sp. (assembly GCA_019689655.1). Classification (GTDB taxonomy): domain Bacteria; phylum Actinomycetota; class Actinomycetes; order Streptosporangiales; family Streptosporangiaceae; genus Microbispora. The sequence goes on along the minus strand of JADGHC010000097.1, from coordinate 2,755 downwards.
ATCCTCCGCTGCTCGTCCCCGAGGTCGCCGGAGCCGCCGCGCCCGAACTCGACGATCTGCGCGCGGCCTGTGCCGCGGCGATCGGCTCGCTGCTGGACGCCCGGCCCGACGTGCTCATCGTGACCGGCGGCGCGCAGACCGCCGCGTCCTTCCCCGGGGCCGCGGCGGGGACGCTGCGCCCGTGGGGCCCGGACGTCCGGGTCGGGACGGGGGATCCCGTGCTTCCGCTGTCGCTCACGATCGGCCGCTGGCTGCTGGACCGGGCGCGCGGCGCGGATCACGGCGCCGGGGACACGGCTCACGAGGGAGCGGCCGTGCGGTTCGAGGCGGTGGCGTTCGACGCGCCCCCGGCCGAGTGCGCCGCGCTGGGCCACCGCCTGGCGGAAGCGGCGCGGCGGGTGGCGCTGCTGGTCATGGGCGACGGCTCGGCCAGGCGCACCGAGAAGGCGCCCGGCTACGTCCACCCGCGCGCCGTGCCGTACGACGAGGCGCTGGCCGCCGCGCTGGCGTCGGGCGACACCGGTCACCTGCTGGGCCTCGACCCGGGCGAGGCGCGGGAGCTGTGGGCGGCGGGCCGGGCGGCCTTTCAGGTGCTCGCCGGCGCGGCGCGGGAGACGCCCCCGGCGGACGCCCGGCTGCTGTACGACGGCGCGCCGTACGGCGTGGGCTACTTCGTCGCCCGCTGGACCTGGTAGTCCGCGCGCTTCGGCACGGGGACGCGCATGAGGTCGCGTGCCGTCACGACCTCCCCCGCGTAGGACTTGCGCACCTCGTCGACGAAACGCGGCTCGTCGGCCGTCGTGTACCGCTCGGAAAAGTGGGTGAGCACCAGGCGCCGCACCCCGCAGGCCGCCGCGATCTGCCCCGCCTGGGCCGCCGTCAGGTGTCCGTACTGCGCGGCCAGCGCGCTCTCGTCCGACAGGAACGTCGACTCGATCACCAGCAGGTCGGCGCCGTCGGCCAGGGCGAACGCGCCGTCGCACAGGCGGGTGTCCATGACGAAGGCGGCGCTGCGGCCCGGCCTGGGGACGCTGCACTCCTCCAGCGTGACCGTCGAACCGTCCGGCAGCGTCAGCGCGCCCCGCCGCTGCAGCTCGCCGATCATCGGTCCGCGTACGCCCCGCCTCGCCAGCTCCTCCGGCAGCATGCGCCGCCCGCCCGGCTCGTCCACGCGGTAGCCGTACGACTGGACGGGATGCGAAAGCTGCCGGGCGGTCAGCGTCACGGGCCCGGCCGGCCACCGGGCCACCTCGCCGGAGACCGGCAACGGCGTGATCACGTCGGTGTCCGCGAAGGCCGAGGCGTTGCGCAGCCTGCGCCAGTACGTCTCGCCGCTCTCCGGATAGGCCGCCCGCACCTCGTGGTTCACCTTGTCCCTGGCGATCCGCTGGACGACGCCGGGCACCCCCAGGCAGTGGTCGCCGTGGAAGTGGGTGACGCAGATCCACGTGATGTCGTGGGCGCTCACTCCGGCGTGCAGCATCTGCCGCTGCGTGCCCTCACCCGGGTCGAACAGGAACCCCTCGCCGTCCCAGCGCAGCAGGTAACCGTTGTGGTTGCGGTGACGGGTGGGCACCGCGCTGGAGGTGCCGAGGACGACGAGCTCACGAACGGACACACCGCCGATGCTAAGCACCCCGGCCCGGGCCCGCGGACCGGTGTCCGGCGCGCACACGTGAACCGCGGAGAAAACGCATCTGCTCGCCGCCCGAGCCGGGGGGACCGCGAATAGGTGGGCGCGGCAGCTTTTCGCATCGGAACGGCCGGCATGCGGTGATAGGCGATGCGGGATTTTCCCGAAATATGCGCCCTTTCTTTGACAGCACACTTAACGGCGTCCGGGCACCATGCCGCCGCTTCGGGCGTACGACGGGAACCCGGGGACGGCCGGGGACGCTCCTCCGTCTCCGCCCTGGTCCGGGGGGCCGGGCCAAGGGGGAAGCGATCAGGAAAACCAGACGGCCGACACCGAAAAGCCGATGAGAGGAAAGCGATAAGGCGATACTGATCGTCGCCAGCCGAATTCATCCCAGCGAAAGAATCAGCAAATGGCCGAATTATCCGGACAGCATGAGCGCCATCCGGTCATCGCCGTAGCCGCCGTCGCCGGAGTGATCGCCATTGCCGCTCTCGGCATCGCCTTGGCCGTCCTGCCGGGGGACGCCCCGCCCTCCGCCGCCGTGACCGGCAAGCCCGAGACCCTCACCTGGCCACCCCGGGCGGCAGGAGCCGTGGCGGGCCCTCCGGGAACCACATCGGGGGCCGGGGCGACGCCGCTCTCCGGTCCCACCCCGGCGAGCACGGCGACCTCGCAAACCGGCACAGGAAGCACGGCGCCCCCGGAAAACGACGCGGGGAACACGACGCTCCCGCAAAACGGCACGGGAGACACGGCGACGTCGGGAAACGACGCGGGAAGCGGGCCCGGGATCGGCGCGGCCCGCCGGCGGGCGACGATCCCGGGGTCCGACGTGGCGCGAGCCTCCCGGCCGGCCACGGCGCGGCGCGCGGGCTCCCCGGCAGGCGGCCGGGCCCACCGGAGCCGGGCAGGCGCTCCCGGTGCCCGCACGGCTCGCGCTGACTCCCCGTCGGGTGACGGCCATGCCGGTCACCGCGACCGGCCTGCCGACGGCGTCGGGGGTCCTGCTACCCCGGCCGGCGATGGCCGTTCCGGCCGCTCACCGCGCGCTCGTGCGGTCCCGCCCACCCCCTCAGCCCGGCCCACGCGCGAAACCCGCGTTGCGAAGGGCGACAA
>JADGHC010000802.1 GCA_019689655.1 Microbispora sp. | reverse complement strand
CGCCACCACCCCCGGCGCGGCGACGCCGACCCGGACGGCCCTTCCGTCCGTGCCGCCCACATCCGCGCCGACGACCCCGGCCGGTCCGACGTGGGGCACCCCCACGCCTCCCGGCGGGTCCCCGGCGGCACCGCCTTCCACGGGCGGGCAGCCGACCACGCCGATCGTGATCCCGGGCTATCTGCCGCTGCCGCCGCTGGTCGCCCACGCGCACCATCGATGCGGGGAGGACGACGCGGCCGGCTGCTGGAGCCTGTCGCCCTGGCGGAGCCGTACGTCCGGGTACTCCCAGGCGGCGCCGGGCGACGGCCGTACGAGCGCGACGGCGACGCCGCGATGGGCGTTCGCGCCGCCGGTCGCGAAGACGGGCACGCCGAGCCCGTCGGGCGTCCCCGGCGCGTTCACGACGCCCTCCGCCGGGTACGCGCTCGCGGGAGGCCAGACGGACGCGAGCCGGGCCGGGTGCTGGGCCTTCAGCCCCTCTGCCCAGTGCGCGAGAGGGCAGTGACCATAGACCGCTGATCACGTGTTACGCCGTCACCGTCCCGGGCAGTCGGGTCCGCATGGAGCACAACGCGGATGACCCGGTAACGGTGGCGGCGGTCACGGTGACACCGTGCGAGGACGGCCCGCTGCTGGTGCGCGGGCCGTTCGTGCTCATGACGCAGGACGGACGGCGGATCGACCCGGGCCGGGCCACGGTGGCGCTGTGCCGCTGCGGCCGGTCCTCGACCAAGCCGTTCTGCGACGGCTCTCACAGGGCGGTGGGATTCCGGGCCGCGACCGAACCGGATCCGCCGGGCTGAGGCGACGCCCGGACCATCGGCCCGCCCGGATAGCGGGCCACTGCGGTGGCGGCAGGCCGAGGCCGGGGAGTTCGGCGACACCCCACGTGGCGGCCGACGACGCCGGGGAGACCCGAACAAGCGCGCCACCTCTGCGCGTACTGCGTTCACCAGCTCCCGGATTGCGGCGCGAGCACCCGGCGGCGGAGCCGGCGCGTCGAGTGCGCCGCGACCCGCAGGCGTCGCCCCGCGTACGGCACACCGCCGAGCACCACCCTGGCGGCCAGGGCCGCCCAGCTACAGACGGCGCGTTCGAGGACCCAGATCGGGGCGAACAGGCTGGTGGTGGCGGGGAAAACTCGGTGGCCCCCGGCACGGCGGCGCCCGATCTCCGCCAGGCCGATCGCCGCCGCGACGCCCGCCGCCATCCACGCCGGCCGCCGTCGCCACGCGGCCGCGCCCGCACAGGGGAGGACGGCGAGGAAGACCGCCATCCGCACGGGCTGCGCCAAGTCGTCGTACGCCTGACGGACTCGCTGCGACCAGAACCGCCGGGCGTCCGGCGGCAGCCGCCGTACGTACAGGTCGAGCGGACGGGCCTCCCGGCCGCCGTGGGCACGGACCGTGCGGATGAGTTCCAGGTTCTCGAACAGCACGTCGCCGTCGTAGCCGCCCATCTTCTGGAACGTCGAGCGGCGTACGCCGAAGGTCCCCGGGTAGTCCGCGCCGAGACCACGGTTGAGCAGGGTGCGGGCGCTGTCCCAGCGGGCGTGCCAGGGGAGCGGGTGGAAGTGGTTCTGCGGGCGGACCAGGTCCACGTGGTCCAGCAGCGCGTGGACCCGGGCGAGCGCCGCCGCGTCGTAGCGCACGTCGTCGTCGGCGATGATCACGTATTCGCTCCGGGCACGGCGCATGCCGGTGAGCACGCCCGCCACCTTGCCGTTGGCGACCGTGATGTCGTCGTCGGGCCGCACGTGCTCGGCGACGCCGCGCCACGCGCGGGCGTGCCGTTCGAACAGCGGCGACGGTGAGCCGTCGACCACCACGATCCGGGCGTACCGGGCCAGGCCGCGCAGGTAGCCGGTCAGCTCCGCCAGCCCCGCGTCGTCGTGCCAGCGCAGCGGCAGCACGTAGTCGATCTCCGGCGAGGGGCCCGGCGGAGTGGCGGAGGACACGCCGATGGGATGCCCGGACGGCCCTCCGGACGGTGCGGGATGGCGCGGCGCCGCGGGCGGGGGCGGCGGGGGTGGGGGGGGGGGTGCCCCCGCGGGGGGCGCCCCGGGGGGG
>JADGHC010000801.1 GCA_019689655.1 Microbispora sp. | reverse complement strand
CTCGCGGAGTTCATGCGCGGCGGCTGGGCGGACACGCACGCGGACCCGTCCCCGCTGCCGGTCGCCCCGTACGCGGCCAAGCGGCGGGCCCGGCTCGCGGAACGGTTCCCGGGCGAGCGGCTCGTCATCCCCTCGGGCACGCTGAAGGCCCGCAGCAACGACGACGACTACCGGTTCCGCACGCACAGCGCGTTCGCGTACCTGACCGGCGGCCAGCAACCCGACGACGTCCTGGTGATCGAGCCGTCGGGTGAGGCACGGCTGTTCCTGCGTCCCCGCCCGTCCCGCGCCGAGTCGCGGGAGTTCTACCGCGACCGGCGGTACGGCGAGTTCTGGGTGGGCCGCCGTTTCGACCTCGCGGAGGCCGAGGCGGCGTACCAGATCGAGTGCGCGCACATCGACTCGCTGCCGGACGCGCTGAGCGGACCGGCCCGCGTGCTGCGCGGGGTGGACGCCTCGGTCGACGCGCTCGTCTCCCCCGCGGGCGACGATGCCGACGTCGAGCTGGCCGCGGTCCTGTCGGAGCTGCGGCTGGTCAAGGACGAGTGGGAGATCGCGGAGCTGCAGCAGGCCGTGGACGCGACCACGCGCGGCTTCGAAGACGTCGTACAGGCGCTGCCGGCGGCCCTCGCGCACCCGCGCGGCGAACGGTACGTCGAGGGCGTCTTCGGCCTGCGCTCGCGGCTGGAGGGCAACGCGGTGGGCTACCAGTCGATCGTGGCCTCGGGGGCACACGCGTGCGTGCTGCACTGGATCCGCAACGACGGACGGCTCGACCCCGCCGAGATGCTGCTGCTGGACGCCGGAGTCGAGAGCGACAACCTCTACACGGCCGACATCACCCGCACCCTGCCCCTGTCGGGCCGGTTCAGCCCGGTCCAACGGCAGGTGTACGAGCTGGTCTATGAGGCGCAGACGGCCGCCATCGCCGTGCTGCGGCCGGGGGCGCGCTTCCGCGAGTTCCACGAGACCGCGATGCGAGTGATCGCCGACGGGCTGCGCGAGTGGGGCCTGCTGACGAAGGCGCAGGCGGACGCGGGCCTGTATCGCCGCTACACGTTGTGCAGCAGCGGCCACATGCTGGGCCTGGACGTGCACGACTGCGCCCGGGCCCGGGCGGAGAACTACCTCGACGGGGTGCTGGAGGAAGGCCAGGTGCTGACCGTGGAACCGGGCCTCTACCTGCAGCCCGACGACCTGACGTTGCCGCCGGAGCTGCGCGGCATCGGCGTCCGCATCGAAGACGATCTCGTCATCACGGCCGACGGCGCGCGGCTGATGTCGGCCGCGCTGCCCCGGCACCCGGACGAGGTCGAGTCGTGGATGGCCGCCCTGTCAGGGTGAGCCGTCCGGGCCCGGCTTCGGGCCCCCGCCCCTCGCGCCCCCCGCCGGCGGGGGTCCTCGCCACCCCGGCTCGCCGCGGGGAGTCCCCGCGCGCGGCGCGGCCCCCTACGGCCGGCCCGCGCGAAGCCGTCGACCGGCGTGTGATCCTGGGAAATACCGCTCAGGCTCCCAGAAGGGGTAGCCCGTTCGCCGTACGCAGGCCAGACCGGCTTTGCCCACCAGGTCCGGCCTGCTCGCGTCTGTATGTGTTTCTCGACCCGGCTGGCCCACCGCGATCCGGCGGACTACCCGGCCCGGGGAAGCGCGCGGATTCGCGTACCGCGCTCTTCACCGGCAGCCGACGCCCCATGAGCCCCGCCGTGGCCTCCCCGGTACGCATCGGAACGCCGCAGTTCACTTGATCGTCACATCGCTCCCCTACAGTGGCCTCGTGCGCCCCCCACTGGCCGTGGCCGGCCACACCGACGACGTGCTGGACATGGTCGCCGGCACGCTGAGCGAAGCCGAGCGCGAACGCGCCGAGCGGTTCACCCGCAAGCGGGACCGGCTCGACTTCGTCGCCGCCCACCTCCTCGTACGGCACTGCGCCGCGGAGCTGCTGGGCACCCGCGCCCACATGCTGACCGTGGTGCAGCGATGTGAAGACTGCGGGCAGGCGCACGGGCGGCCCTGGCTGGCCGAGGCCCCCGAGGTGTCGATCAGCCTGGCGCACACGTCGGGCTATGTCTGCGCGG
>JADGHC010000800.1 GCA_019689655.1 Microbispora sp. | reverse complement strand
AGGTTCTGCGGGTGCGGGTTAGGCCAGCGGCGGCCCCTGTCGGCGAGGACACGGCGAAAAGCCCCGTCACTGACGACCTGATGGAAGTTCAACAAGCAGGGGCCCGATCGGTGAGGACCTAATGAGACCCCTCTGGGCGAGGACACGGCAAAGGACCCCCTCAGTGAGGACCTGATGGAGGTTCTGCGGGTGCGGGTTAGGCCAGCGGCGGCCCCTGTCGGCGAGGACACGGCGAAAAGCCCCGTCACTGACGACCTGATGGAAGTTCAACAAGCAGGGGCCCGATCGGTGAGGACCTGATGAGACCCCTGTGGGCGAGGACGGCGACCTTGGTGGACAGGCGCACTACGCACGTCGCCGGGCCCGGGCGTTAGCCTGAGGCGCGATGGACCGTATGACGACGGTGCGGGGGGAGTTCGACCTCGCCCGGTTCCCGGAGGATCCCCGCGACCAGCTCCGCGCGTGGGACGCGGCCGACGAATATCTGCTGCGGCACCTCGACGAGCGCGAGGGCGGGCCGGTTGATCTGTCGGGGAGCGTGGTCGTGCTGGGCGACCGGTGGGGCGCTCTCGTCACCGCGCTCGCCGCGCGACGCCCCGCCCACCGGCCGGTCCAGATCAGCGACTCCTTCCTCGGGCAGCAGGCCACCCGCGCCAACCTGCGACGCAACGGCCTCGACGCGGACGCCGTACGGCTGCGCACGACCAGGGACGCACCGCCGGAGCGGATCGACGTGCTGCTGGTGCGGGTGCCCAAGAGCCTCGCTCTCCTGGAAGACCAGTTGCACCGCCTCGCCCCCCACGTGCATGAGGGCACCGTGGTCGTCGGCACCGGGATGGTCACCGAGATCCACACCTCGACGCTGAAGCTGTTCGAACGCCTCCTCGGGCCGACCCGGACCTCGCTGGCGGTGAAGAAGGCCCGGTTGATCTTCTGTTCACCCGACCCCGGGCTGCCGCGTGGCGCGGATCCGTGGCCGCGGAGCTATACGCTTCCCGCCGGTGCGGGGGTCGTCTCCGGCCTGACCGTCGTCGACCACGCCGGCGTCTTCTCCGCCGAGCGCCTCGACGGCGGCACCCGGCTCCTGCTGCGCAACCTGCCCGCGCGTACGGGCCCCGAGCGCGTGGTCGACCTCGGCTGCGGCAACGGGGTGATCGGGCTCGCCGCGGCGCTGTCCAATCACGAGGCCGAGGTGACGTTCATCGACGAGTCCTATCAAGCGCTGGCCTCGGCCGAGGCCACCTTCCGGGCGAACGCGGGAGCGGGCGCCGCCGCGGACTTCGTGGCGGCCGACGGCCTGTCGGGCTTCCCCCGGGGCACCGCGGATCTGGTCTTGAACAATCCTCCGTTCCACAGCCACCGGGGCAGGACCGACGCGACCGCCTGGCGCATGTTCAACGGCTCGCGTGCCGCGCTGCGGCGGGGCGGCGAGCTGTGGGTGGTGGGCAACCGCCACCTCGGCTACCACGTGAAGCTGCGCCGGCTCTTCGGCAACTGCGAGGTCGTCGCGAGCGACCCGAAGTTCGTCGTGCTGCGCGCCGTGAAGCGTTGACTCGGACCGCACCGTGCAGCGCCGGCCCGAAAAGCCGGCTCAAAACAGGGTCAGCGGCTCGTCCGGCGCCTTCGGCGACATGGGCTCGGGCAGCGGCTCCGCGCCGGGCACCTCGGCGCGTACGTCGTCGTGGAACCGGCGGGCGAGCGTCGGCGCGTCGGCGTTGTCCGGGGTGTGCACGAACACCGTCGGCGACCGGCCCTCGCGCAGCCACCCGGCGACCGTCTCCACCCAGTGCCGCCAGCCCTCCGCCGTACGCTCCGGATCGTCGCGGCCGATGTAGCGGACGATCGGCCGGTCGGTGAGGGCGGTGGTCCGCAGCGGCACACGCGGCTTCTTCGACCAGGCGTCGCGTTCCGCGTCGCTGGTCGGCGGGCTGCGGAACAGCACGGTCGTGTCGAACGGGATCCACTCGGCGCCGGCCCCGATAAGCACCCGCTCCAGGAGCCGCGCGGCCCGGGGGTCCTCGAAGAACGCCCGGTGACGGACCTCCACGGCGTACCGGTACGCGCGGGGGAGGCGGCCGAGG
>JADGHC010000799.1 GCA_019689655.1 Microbispora sp. | reverse complement strand
ACGGCCACCCCCCCCATTAACGGGGGGGGGGGGGGGCGCCGCCCCCCCCCCCGCGCCCCTGACCCCCCACCTATGTGAGGCATATCTTCATGCGGCGTACGTTCCCGGCTCTGGCGGCGCTGATCATCTCCACCGCGGTGGTCCCCGCCGCGGCTCCCACGGCGGCTTCGGCGGCCCCGGCGTTCAACTACGGCGAGGCCCTGCAGAAGTCGCTTTTCTTCTATGAGGCCCAGCAGTCCGGCAAGCTCCCGTCCACCAACCGCGTCAACTGGCGCGGCGACTCGGCGCTGGACGACGGCAAGGACGTCGGGCTCGACCTGACCGGCGGGTGGTACGACGCCGGCGACCACGTGAAGTTCGGCCTGCCGATGGCGGCGAGCACGACGATGCTCGCCTGGGGCGCGGTCGAGTACCGCGACGCCTACGTCTCGTCCGGGCAGCTCACCTACCTGCTGAACAGCCTGCGCTTCGTCAACGACTACTTCATCAAGGCGCACCCCTCCCCCAACGTCCTGTACGGCCAGGTCGGCAACGGCAACACCGACCACGCCTGGTGGGGCCCGGCCGAGGTGCTGCCGATGGCCCGGCCCGCCTACAAGATCGACTCCTCGTGCGGCGGCTCCGACCTCGCGGGTGAGACGGCGGCCGCGATGGCGGCGTCCTCGATGGTCTTCCGGCCCACCGACTCGGCGTACGCCGACAAGCTCCTCACCCACGCCAAGCAGCTGTACAACTTCGCCGACACCGTCCGGGGCAAGTACAGCGACTGCATCACCGACGCGGCCAACTTCTACAAGTCCTGGAGCGGGTACAACGACGAGCTGGTGTGGGGCGCCATCTGGCTCTACCGCGCCACCGGCGACTCCTCCTACCTGGCCAAGGCCGAGTCGTACTACGCCAACCTCAGCAACGAGCCGCAGTCGACCACCAAGTCCTACAGGTGGACGATCGCCTGGGACGACAAGTCGTACGGCTGCTACGCCCTGCTCGCGATGCTGACCGGCAAGCAGCAGTACATCGACGACACCAACCGCTGGCTCGACTGGTGGACGGTCGGCGTCAACGGGCAACGGGTGAACTACTCCCCCGGCGGCGAGGCCGTGCTCGACACCTGGGGCTCGCTGCGCTACGCCGCCAACACCGCGTTCGTCGCGCTCGTCTACAGCGACTGGCTGACCGACGCCACGCGCAAGGCCCGCTACCACGACTTCGCCGTCCGCCAGATCAACTACGCGCTCGGCGACAACCCGCGCAAGTCGTCGTACGTCGTGGGCTTCGGGAACAACCCGCCGCGCAACCCGCACCACCGGACGGCGCACGGGACCTGGACCAACAACCTGAACGGCGAGCCGGAGCAGAACCGGCACATCCTGTACGGCGCGCTCGTCGGCGGCCCGAAGGCGGCCGACGACGCCTACACCGACAGCCGCGCCGACTACACGAGCAACGAGGTCGCCACCGACTACAACGCCGCCTTCACCGGCGCGCTTGCCCGGCTGTACAAGGAGTACGGCGGCACGCCGCTGGCGAACTTCCCGGTGCCGGAGACCCCGGACGGCCCGGAGATCTACATCCAGGCGGCCGTCAACGCCTCGGGCCAGAACTTCACCGAGATCAAGGCGCTGATCTACAACCACTCGGCCTGGCCGGCCCGCGCGCTGACCGACGGGTCGTTCCGCTACTACTTCACCCTCGACGGCGACACCACGCCGAGCCAGATCACGCTCACCGCGAACTACAACCAGTGCAAGGCGCCGACCGGCCCGACGCAGTTCTCCGGGAAGATCTACTACGTCACGGTGGACTGCTCCGGGCAGACCATCGCGCCGCAGGGGCAGTCGGAGTCGCGGCGTGAGGTGCAGTTCCGCATCGCCAGCTCCGGTTCGTGGGACCCGTCGAACGACTGGTCGTACGCCGGGGTGTCCACCACGCCGTCCACGCCGGTGACGGTGCAGAACATCACGCTCTACTCGGGCTCGACCAAGATCTGGGGCGACGCGCCCGGAAGCGAGCCCTCGCCGTCGCCGTCGCCGTCGGCGTCCCCGTCGCCGTCGCCGTCCGCCAGCCCCTCGGCCTCAGTCT
>JADGHC010000798.1 GCA_019689655.1 Microbispora sp. | reverse complement strand
CACAGGAACCCCCTGCCCCGGACCCCCACGGTTTGGCACACTCGCTTGACGGGAGGCCTCTCGTACCGGGAGATTGGCCAGCGCATTATGAACGATCTCGACATGGATTTCCTGCTCGGCGCCGAGGACGACGACGGCTCGCCCCGGCGCCGGCCCCCTGGCAGCCGGATGCAGCAGCGGCGCAGCCGCCGGCGCCGCAAGAGGCAGCGGCGTAAGGGCAGGGTCGCCACGCTGTTCGCCATCGCGATCATCGTCGCAGTCCTCGGCGGCGTCGGCTACTACGGATTCACCTTCGCGCGCGGCGTGATGATCCCCAAGGACTACGTCGGGGAGGGACACGGAGAGGTCGTCGTCGAGATCGAGGAGGGGGCGAGCGCCACCGACGTCGCCCAGATGCTCGAGGAGAAGGGCGTCGTGGCCAGCGCGCGGGCGTTCATCAACGCCATCGGCGCGGCCGGCAAGAGCTCCTCGCTGCAGCCGGGACAGTACGAGATGCGCAAGGGCATGTCCGCCGCGGCGGCCCTGGCCCGGCTCGACCCCAAGTACCGGATGCTCAACCGGCTGACCATCCGCGAGGGGCTGCGGCTCAGCAAGATCTTCGAGGAGCTGTCGACGGCCACGGGCAGGCCGGTCTCGGACTTCAAGAAGGCCGCCCGCGCCGACATCGGGCTGCCCAAGTACGCCAAGGGCAACCTGGAGGGCTTCGCCTTCCCGGCGACGTACGAGATCAGCAGCAAGCTCACCCCGCAGCAGATCCTCACCAAGATGGTCGACCGGTTCAACCAGACGGCGGACCGGATCGACCTGGAGAAACAGGCCGAGCAGACCGGCTTCACGCCCCGCGAGATCATCATCATCGCCAGCATCGTGCAGGCCGAGTCCGGCAGCGTCGAGGACATGCCGAAGGTGGCCCGGGTCATCTACAACCGGCTGACCTCCAACCCCCAGATGAAGCTGGGCATGGACAGCACGGTCATGTACGGGCTCAACAAGTACGGCATCGCGGCCTCGCAGGCCGACACGGAGAGCACCTCGCGCTACAACACCTACAAGTACTACGGCCTGCCGCCCGGCCCGATCTGCAATCCGGGGGACCACGCGATCGAGGCCGCGCTGCACCCGGCGGACGGCAACTGGCTGTACTTCGTGACGGTTGACCCCAAGCGCGGCATCACCAAGTTCACCGACAAGGAGTCGGAGTTCTGGAAACTGCGCGCCGAGTTCAACAGGAACTACCAATGACCGGGACGCCGCGGCGGGCCGCCGTCCTCGGCTCGCCCATCGCGCACTCGCTGTCCCCGGTCCTGCACCGGGCGGCGTACGAGGCGATGGGCCTGCACGGCTGGCGCTACGACGCGATCGAGTGCGCCGAGGACGGGCTGGCGGACCTGATGGCCGGCCTCGGCCCCGAGTGGGCCGGGCTGTCGCTCACGATGCCGCTCAAGCGCGTGGTGCTCCCCCTGCTCGACGGCGTCTCCGATCTCGCGCGGGCGGTCGGCGGCGCCAACACCGTGGTGTTCCGCGAGGGCGGGCGCTACGGGGAGAACACCGACGTGTACGGCATCGTCCGGGCGCTCGCGGAGACGGGGGTGTCCGCGCCGGCCTCCGCGGTCGTCCTCGGCGGCGGCGCCACCGCGGCCTCGGCCATCGCCGCCCTGCGCGAGACGGGGCTCGCGGAGGTCACGCTGGTCGTGCGGGACGCGGGCCGCGCGGGGGAGACCCTGCGGGTCGCCGAGCGCCTCGGCACGAAGGTGACCGTGCGCTCCTTCGGCGACTTCGACCCCGCGGCCGATCTGGTCGTCTCCACGCTGCCGTCCGGCGCGGCCGACGCGCTGGCCGAGCGGGTCGCGGCCGGCCTGCCGGAAAAGGCCGCGCTGTTCGACGTCGTCTACGCGCCCTGGCCGACCCCGCTGGCCGCCGCCGCGGCCGCGCGGGGGCGCACGGTGATCGGCGGCTTCCCGATGCTGCTGCATCAGGCGGTGCGGCAGGTCGAGCTGATGACCGGGCGCCCGGACGTGCCGGTGGAGGCGATGCGCGCCGCCGGCGAGGCCGAGATCGCGCGGCGCGCGGCCTCCTGAGCGGC
>JADGHC010000797.1 GCA_019689655.1 Microbispora sp. | reverse complement strand
TATGTGTATAACAGACAGTCCTCCGGGGGTGAGTCGGGGCTTGGGGAGGTGGACGATGTACGGCCGGCCGCAGGCGCTGGTGCGGTAGTGGGCTCCGTATGTGGCGGCGTGCCAGTGCACCTCGCCGCAGTGGGGGCAGAGCACGAGGGCGAGCGGCCGGGAGCCGGTCACGGTGGGGGTGCCGGTGACGAGGACGGCGGTGACGCGGGTGGTGACTAGGCAGACCTCGGTGAGTTCGGGTTGGCGGGTGTGCGTGCAGACGATCGCGCACCTGGGTGAGCAGAGGCCGCGGCCTTCGGGTTTGCCGCAGACGAGGCAGGTGGGGTCGCAGGGTTCGGCCTGGGCTTCCTCGGTGCGGCGGGGCCGGGGCGCGTGGGTCAGTGCGCGGGCACGCTTCGGCCGGGGCTGGGGTTCGAGGTCGAACAGGACCGGCTGGTCGATGGTGGCGGTCACGCGGCTCGCCTCCGCTGGGCGCGCCTGCGTGCGGCGTCGTGCTCGGCCAGGGTTTGTTCGAGCTGGGCGCGGTGGACGGCGGCCTGCCGGTCGGAGATCGGGCCCTGGCCGCGGGTCCAGGCGAGAAGTTCGGTGAGCGTGTGGTCGTCGGGGACGAGGGCGGCGAGGGTGACGGCGAGGGCGCGGAGCTCGAGCACGCCCAAGTTGGCGAGGGTGGCGTGGGCGGTGGGAATGTCGTGGTCGTGCACGGCGACGACGAGAGTGGCGGCTGGTGGGAGCATGCGTTCGGCCAGGGCGTCGAGGTCGGTCACTGGTCACTCCCTTCGCGTGTGGTGAGGGCGCGGGTGTATCGGGTGCGGCGGTCGGTGCGGATTACCTGGGGTGCCGGCTGGAGCGGGGGCCGCCATCCGGGTTCGGCGACGAGCTCGGCGACGATCTCGACGGCGATCTGGTCGAGCAGGTGCTCCTGGATGTGGGGGCGGAGCTTGGCGGTGATGCCGTCGCGGAGCTCGTGCCAGGCGGGGCCGACTTGCGGTTCGGGGCGTTTGGTCATTTCGGGCTCCGGGTGGGCAGGTGGAGGGCGTCGGCTGCCTGCCGGTCGACGGCGTGCCGTTCGGCGGCCAGGGCGTCCTTGGCCTGCTCGCGGCGGTAGAGGGCCTGGAGCCATTCGCGGCCGGCCAGGCCCCATGCCTGCCGGGCCTGTTCGGTGTCGGGGCTGGTGGGGTCGTAGCGGCGGGCGGTGTCGTAGCGGCGGGCGGCGGCGTCGAAGGCGGCGCGCGCGGTGGTGAGGTCGGTGTCGGCCTGCTGGTAGGCGTGCTGGGCGGCGCGGAGGTCGGCTGCGAGGTCCATCAGGCGGTTCCGGTTTCGTTCGTGGGGGTGTCGTCGGTGGTGAGGCCGAACCGGTCGAGGACGGCTTCCCAGTCGGCCTGGTCGGCTTCGGTCCAGGGGCGGTCGTGGGTGTGGGCGCAGGGGAAGCATTCGGGGATGCCGTGCTCGGCGCAGGCGTCGCCCTGGAGGTGGTCGCGGCCGAGGCGGGCGAGCGCGGCACGGAATTCGGGGATGTGCTGGTGCTCGGTGTAGCGCTGCTCGGCGATGACCATCTCGGCGTACCGCAGGATTGCGTCGCGTCCGAAGCCGGCGGCGAGGGCGGCGTCGGCCATGGGGATGAGGTGCTTGGAGCGGACCCAGGGCGGGGCGGTGCGGTAGCGGGTGATCCCGGCGATGAGGGATCGGGCGGCGATGGAAGTTACTGGTTGCGCCGAAGGCGCCGTGCGGGACTCGCGCGCGTTACGGACGTAAGGCTCGCCTACGGCGAGAAGTTGTGATTTCGAACTCCCTAACGGACTCCTTACGTACTCCACCGCAATGGTTGCGGTCAAACTCCGCAATGGTTGCGGTTCAAAATCTGCAACGGTTGCGGTCGAACGGGATTCGGTTTCGGGGTTATCCACAGGATTGGACCGCAATGGTTGCGGTTCAACCGGCTCGTTAGACCGCAACGGTTGCGGTTCAACGAGCGGCGTCGAGGGGTCGTCCAACCGCAACTGCTGCGGTCCATCCCGGTGGAACTTGCACGGCCCGACCCCGGGCGTGTCCGTCCCCCAGCCCGGTGTCTTATACACATGTCCGAG
>JADGHC010000796.1 GCA_019689655.1 Microbispora sp. | reverse complement strand
CCTGGAATTGCTGCTCTCCCTGCCCGATGCGGCTGTCCTCTTCGGCGGCCTCGCCGCCGTGGTGGTGGATGAGATCCACGCCCTGGCCGGCACCAAGCGCGGCGACCAACTGGCACTCGGCCTGTCGCGCCTTGCCACTCTCGCGCCGGGCGCGCGGCGGGTCGGGCTCTCGGCCACGGTGGCGCATCCGGGCCCGCTGCGCGCCTTCCTTTCCGCCACGGGGCGCGCGGAGGATGTGCGGCTGGTGCAGGTGAAGGGCGGCGCGGCGCCGGAACTCTCCGTGATGCTGCCGGAGGGGCACCTGCCCTGGGGCGGGCATATGGGCCTCGCCTCGATGCCGGAGGTCTATCGCCGCATCCGGGAGGCGCGCGTCACCATCGTCTTCGTCAACACGCGCGCCCAGGCGGAGCTCTGCTTCCAGGCGCTGTGGCGGCTGAACGAGGACAACCTGCCGATTGCCCTGCACCATGGCAGCCTGACCGTGGAACAGCGCCGCAAGGTGGAGGCCGCCATGGCCTCCGGCCGGCTGCGCGCCGTGGTGGCGACCGCCTCGCTTGATCTCGGCATAGACTGGGGCGCTGTGGACCAGGTGATCCAGGTCGGCGCGCCGAAGGGCGTGTCCCGCCTGCTGCAACGGGTCGGCCGTGCGAATCATCGCATGGACGAGCCCAGCCGCGCCATCCTGGTCCCCGCTAACCGCTTCGAGGTCATCGAATGCGCCGCGGCGCTGGAGGCGGTGGCGGCCGGGGAGCTGGATGGCGACCCGCCGCGCCCCGGCGGGCTGGACGTGCTGGCGCAGCACATCCTGGCCATGGCCTGCCATGCGCCCTTCCACCCGGACGACCTCTATGCCGAGGTGACGCGCTGCGGCCCCTATGCCGCCCTCTCCCGCCGCGATTTCGACGACGTGCTGCGCTTCGTCGAGGATGGCGGCTATGCGCTGCGCAGCTATGACCGCTTCCGCCGCCTGTTCCGCGATGCCGAGGGGCTGGTGCATGTGCGCGATACGCGCGTGGCGCGGCAATTGCGGATGAATCTCGGCACCATCGTCGAATCGCCGATGCTGAAGGTGCGGCTGCGCGGCGGCCCAAGGGGTGGACAAGTGCTGGGCGAGGTGGAGGAGTGGTTCGTCTCCACCCTGGAACCCGGAGACTGCTTCCTCTTCGCCGGCCAGACCCTGCGCTTCGAGGCGCTGGATGCCCTCACCTGCATCGTCTCCCGCGGCGGCGAGGGCGAGCCGCGCGTGCCTGCCTATGCCGGGGCTCGCATGCCGCTCAGCACCTTCCTGGCCGCCCGCATGCGCGCCATCCTGCATGACCCGAAGCGTTGGAAGCGGCTGCCGGAGCCGGTGCGGGAGTGGCTGCGGCTGCAGGCCCGCCGCTCCGCCCTGCCGGAGCCGGACGGGCTGCTGATCGAGACCTTTCCCCGTGGCGGCCGCTGGTTCCTGGTGGCCTACTGCTTCGAAGGGCGGCTCGCGCACCAGACCCTCGGGATGCTGGTGACGAAGCGCATGGAGCGCGCCGGCTTCGGCCCGCTCGGCTATCTGGCGACGGATTACGTGCTGGCGACCTGGTCCGCCTTCGAGTCCACCGATGTCGAACACCTGTTCGAGGAGGACATCCTGGGCGAGGAGCTGGAGGACTGGATGGCGGAAAGCTCCATGCTCCGCCGCACCTTCCGCAACATCGCCACCATCGCCGGGCTGATCGAGAAACACCATCCGGGCCAGGAGAAGTCGGGCCGCCAGATGACCATGAATGCCGATCTCATCTACGACGTTCTGCGCAAGTATGAGCCCGACCACGTCCTGCTGCGCGCCACCAGGCAGGAAGCCGCCGGCGGGCTGACCGATGTGGCGCGCATCGGCCTGATCCTGGCCCGCGCCAGGGGGCGCATCCGGCATATGCGGCTGGACCGCGTCTCGCCCCTCGCCGTGCCGGCGCTGATCGAGGAGGGGCGCGAATGGGTGGCCGGCGGCGCCGAGGACGCGCTGCTCGCCGAGGCCGCGGCGCTGGTCGAGGAAGCGACCGGCGGCGAGGAGGCCTTCTCCGAATTGCTTGCCGATGTGACCGAGGGCGTGCGTATC
>JADGHC010000795.1 GCA_019689655.1 Microbispora sp. | reverse complement strand
TCTCACGGCGACGGTCGTCGGCGCCCCGGCGGGGAGCCGGGACGCTCTCGCGGCGCAGGCCGCCTCCGCGGGGAGCCGGGACGGCCTCGCGCAGGCGGCCGCCGTCCGGCACGGGCGCGCCGTGGCGGATGCGGCGCTGGTCGGGAGCGGCGATCACCTCGCCCGCCGTCGTGGCGGTCCGGCCCGGCGTGCGGCCGGGCACGCGGGGCGGCGCGGCGGTGCGCCCGGCCGCCCTCCTGCTCTCCTGCTCTGTCCTCATCCCTCGCGGATCCTCTCTGCCGCCCGCAAGCGGGCCGAGGCCGCCCGCGGGTTGCGGGCCACCTCCTCGTCGTCCGGGAGCTCCGCTCCCCGCGTCAGCAGGCGGAACCGTGGCTGGTGAGCCTCCAGGGGGACCGGCAGCCCGGGGGGGCTGGTGTCCTTGGTTCGCGCCGCGAGGACCTGCTTTGTGAGCCGGTCCTCCAGGGAGTGGTAGGCGAGCACGACCACGCGCCCGCCGAGCGCCAGCGCGTCGAGCGCGGCGGGAAGCGCGCGCTCGAGCGCCGACAGCTCCCCGTTCACCTCGATGCGCAACGCCTGGAACGTTCTTTTCGCCGGATTGCCCCCGGTCCGCCTGGTGGCGGCGGGTATCGCCGCGCGGACCAGATCGGCAAGCCGTTTCGTGCTGGTGATGGGGTTCTTGGCGCGCTCCCTGACGATGAGGTTCGCGATGCGTGCCGCGAAGCGCTCCTCGCCGTAGTCGCGCAGGACGCGGGTGAGGTCCGCGGCGGAGTAGGTGTTCACCACATGCTCGGCGGTGAGCTCCTGCTCGCGGTCCATCCGCATGTCGAGGGGGGCGTCGTAGGAGTAGGCGAAACCGCGCTCGGCCTCGTCGAGCTGAGGGGAGGACACGCCGAGGTCGAAGAGCGCGGCGTTCACGCGGGGCCGGCCGGCGTCACGGAGCACGTCGGCCAGTTCGTCCGAGACGGCGCGCACCAAAGTCACCCGGTCCGCGTACGGGGCGAGCCGGGCGGTGGAGCGCTCGATGGCGGTGGGGTCGCGGTCGATGCCGACCAGATGGAGGGAGGGATGTGCGGCAAGAAGCGCCTCGGCGTGACCGCCGAGACCGAGGTTGGCGTCCACGGCCACCGGCTCCGGTCCGGACAGCGCCGGAGCGAGCAACTCCAGCACGCGATCGAGCATGACCGGAACGTGACCACCCGGCTGACCGGGCTCGTGCGACAACGATTCAACCCCCATTTACGCCGCAGTACTCGCGGATTCGCGGCTGTTCCGCCGGTGACTAACCCAACGGACCCCCACCCATGCCGGTTCCCGAGGAACCGACCCGTCCGGCCAGGTCCCCATCCGCGTCGCCTGCCGTGACGTCTGACACCGGGGAAGGTGCATCAGCTGCCACATGGGAGCGGGTGGAGACCTCGCCGAACGTCACCGACGGGTCAATTGATCAAACAAAAGGACAGAGCTACAAAATCCCGGGCAGCACCTCCTCCGACAGATCAGAGAAGACCTGCTCCTGGGCCTCCAGGTAGGTCTCCCATGCCTGGGCGTCCCAGATCTCCAGCCGCGTGTTGGCGCCGATCACGACGCAGTCACGTTCCAGCCCGGCATAGCGTCGCAGCGCCTGGGGAATCGTGATGCGTCCCTGCTTGTCCGGCACCTCGTCGGACGCGCCGGCGAAGAAGACACGGCTGTAGTCGCGGACCGCCTTCGCCGTGACCGGAGCGGTACGCAGGGCCTCGGTGATGCGCTGGAACTCCTCTACGGGGAAGACGTAGAGGCAGCGCTCCTGGCCTTTGGTGATCACCAGACCCTCCGCCAGCTCCTCGCGATACTTCGCCGGCAGGAACAGCCGTCCTTTGTCGTCGAGGCGCGGGTGGTGGGTGCCGAGGAACACCGGACCCACCTCCTGTGCCTTGTGGAGCGCTCAGCTCTTTAGCCCCTGCCCTCCACTGCGCACCACCATACTCCACTTCTCCCCACCGTCAACCGATTCTGAGCGTGTCGCCATTCAAAATCGGCGGCGTTTTCGCAGGTGAAATGGGGTGGGTCGGAGTGGGGTGCCGCGGCGCGCCCACCCCCGCGCATGGGCGTGTCGGCGGCGCCGGAAC
>JADGHC010000794.1 GCA_019689655.1 Microbispora sp. | reverse complement strand
GTCAGCTCGCGGCGAGGGCGCCCATGATGCGGTCCTCGTTGACCTCGGGCCCGGCGAGCTGGCCGACGACCGCCCCGTCGCGCAGGACCACCACGCTGTCGCAGTTCTCCACCAGTTCTGACACGTCGGAGGAGATCAGCAGGATCGCCAGCCCGTCCACCGCCAGGTCGTCGAGGAGCGCCCGCATGGCCAGCTTGGTCGCGATGTCGACGCCGCGGCTGGGCTCGTCGAGCAGCAGCACCTTCGGATGCATCGCCAGCCAGCGGGCCAGCAGCACCTTCTGCTGGTTGCCGCCGGACAGCTCGCCGGCCGCCTGCCGGGGCGAGACCGCCTGGATGCCCAGCCGCCGCATGAACGTGGCGACGATCCGGTCCACGTGCGCGTCGGAGACGATCCCCGCGCGGGACAGGCGGGGGAGCGCGGCCAGCGCGATGTTGTCGCGGACCGACAGGGTCGGCACGATGCCCTCCACGCGGCGGTTCTCCGGCACGAGCCCGACGCCGGCGCGGATCGCGTTCCTGATCGACCACTTGCCCGCGGGCGCGCCCGCGATCGTCACCTGACCGGCGTCCACCCGCAGCGCGCCCGCGATCGCCTTGGCCGTCTCGCTGCGCCCCGCGCCGCGCAGTCCGCCGAGGCCGACCACTTCTCCCGTACGCAGGGCGAGGGAGACGTCGCGGAGCACGTGACGGCGGGTCAGCCCCCGGGCTTCGAGCAGGGGTTCGTCGCCGGGCGGGCCGGCCGGCTCGCCGGTGACGGCGTCGTCCGTCCCGCCGGCGTGGAAGGGCCGGCCGAGCAGGAGCGAGACCAGCCTGCGGCGGTCGAGGCCGGCGAGCGGTCCCGTGTGCACGACCCGGCCCTCACGCAGCACGGTCACGCGGTCGCAGATCTCGTACAGCTCGTCGAGCCGGTGGGTGACGTACAGCACCGCCCGGCCCTCGTCGCGGAGCCGGGAGATCGCGCCGAACAGGACGTCCAGCTCGTCGCGCTCCAGCGCGGAGGCGGGCTCGTCCATGACGACCAGCCGCGCGTCCGCGGACGCCGCCCGGGCGAGGGCGACGAGCTGACGCGCGCCGTCGCCGAGCGAGCCGAGGGGGCGGCGCGGGTCGGTGCGCAGGCCGAAGGACGACAGCAGCTCCGCGGCCCGCGCGTGCATGGCCCCGAAATCGATCAGCCCGAAGCGCCCGCGCGGCTCCCGGCCGAGGAACAGGTTGGCGGCGATGCTCATGGTGGGGACGAGCCCGGCGTCCTGGTGGATCGTGGCGATCCCGAGCCGGGCCGCGTCGGTGGGGGAGGAGAAGGCGACTTCCTCGCCGAGGAAACGCAACCGGCCGGCGTCCGGCTTGTACACCCCGGAGAGCACCTTGACCAGGGTCGACTTGCCCGCGCCGTTGCCGCCGACGAGCGCGTGGACCTCCCCGGCCCGCAGGGTCACAGTGACGTGGTCGAGCGCGGGCGTGCCTTGAAAGGTCTTGCAAATACCTGCGGCCTGCAGCACGGTTGCCTCCGCCTCGAATGGTGAGCGCGTCAGGAAACAAACCCGTAACGAGGCCGTCACATTCGATCAAATCTGAGCAACATGCAGGCGGACGCCCTTGCCGCTCAGCTCGTCGAGCACGTCGCGCGGGGCCGCGTCGTCGGTCACCAGATGACCGATCTGCTCGGCGGGCACCGTCTGCACCATCGCGTCCACGCCGATCTTGGTGTGGTCGGCCAGCACGACGACCTCCTCCGCGGCGGCGGCCAGGGCCTGGTCGACGCAGGCGACCTGCATGTTCGGCGTCGACAGGCCGCGCTCGGCGGTGAGCCCGTTGCCGGAGATGAAGGCCCGGCGCACGCGCAGCCCCGCCAGGGACCGCTCGGCCGCGCTGCCGACGAGGGCGAGGATCGGCCCGCGCAGCGTGCCGCCCGTCAGCATCACCTCGATGCGCGGGGAGCCGGCGAGGGCCTGGGCGACCAGCAGCGAGTTGGTGACCACCGCGAGCTCGGCGTACCTGGTCAGCCTGCGGGCGAACTCCTGGGTGGTGGTCCCGGGGCCGATGACGATCGCGTCTCCGTCCTCGACCAGCGACGCGGCCAGATCCGCGATGGCGGACTTCTCCGCGGAGGA
>JADGHC010000793.1 GCA_019689655.1 Microbispora sp. | reverse complement strand
GCCGCGGGACCGGGGGCGGCGCTCGGCTGGCGGGACGATCTGGCCGACCTGCTCGCCTGCGCGTACGCGCTGGTCGACAACGCGGGCGGGCTGACCTGCAGGGAGGCGTTCGCCGCGGGAGTGCCGGTGGTCACCCACCGGCCCATCGCGGGCCACGGCAGGGACGGCGTGCTCGCGATGGCCCGCGCCGGGGTGAGCGTCCACGCGCGCCGCGGCGCGGACCTGATCAAAACACTCGACCGGCTCGAACCCGGCCTGCCGGGGCGGGCCGCGCTCACCGCTCGGGCGGCCGCCCTGTTCACCACGGCGCCGGCCGAGTCCCTGCTTCTCCCGGACCTTCTGCTCCCGGGCCGTGCCGCGCCCCGGCCATACGCGCCTGCCCCCTGAGCGGCGCGTATTTCGACAGCAGCACGCTGCCGTACAGGATGAGGGCCATGCCGGTCAGCTCGGGCAGCACCCACGGGCCCGTGCGGATGTCCTCGCCGAACATCGCCACGCCGTACGCCGTGCTCGCCACCGGGTCGGTCACGGTCAGCGCTGGCTGCACGGCGACGAGCGGGCCGCTCTGCAGGGCGTTCTGCAGCAGGAACAGGCTGCACAGGCCGGCGGCCACCATGGCCCACAGCGACCAGGAGCCGGCGAGCGCCCGCACGCCCGCGGGCAGCTCCTCCACCGTGCGCTTCATCAGCACGGCGGTGTAGGCGAAGCCGAGCCCGGCGGCGACCCCGAGCAGCACCGCGCGGGCGGGCCCGCCGAGGGCGATCGCGGCGGCCACGCAGCCGGCGATGATCCCGGCGGTCACGCCGGCCGAGATCACCCAGGTCAGCGTGCCGGGGAGCCGGGTGCCGGGGGTGGGCGAGGCCGCCACGAGGAACCCCGCAAGACCGGCCGTCAGCGCGCCGACGGCCACCCACATCTGAGTGGGGACGCGCATCCGGAACGTCCAGCCCGCCACGAGCATGGTGAACGGCAGCTCCGCGACCAGCAGGGGCTGGACGAGCGCGAGCCCACCGGTCGTCAGGGCGGCCGCCTGCAGCAGGAAGCCCGCGATGAGCGCGCCGATGCCGCCCAGCCAGGCGGGCCGGCGGGCGAGGTCCCAGATCAGGCCGGGCCGGAACGCCTCGTCCGCCGGGGCGCTGCGGGCGGCCCGGCGCTGCAGCACGGACGCGACGGCGTTGGCCGCCGCGGCGAGCACCGCAAGGACGACAGCGATCATGATCCAGCGCCCGTCTCCCGCTCTCCGCGCGGGCCCTCCCGTCGAGGCCCCTTCCCCGGCGGATGCCCGCCGCGTGCCGCCTTGAACGCCGCCAACCGTATTTATGTTTCTAAGGCCAAAGAAAAACCGAAATTTTTAGCAAAAACTAGAATGCCGGGATTTTTAGGGGTATGGCAGTCGGCACAAACGCACGCAGCAGGAAAGGCGGAACCAGACATGGTTGGACCCACCGGCCTCGAGCGTCATCCCGACGTCACCGAACTGCGCCAGACGTACGATCGGGCGGGCTCGACGGCCCCCGCCCAGGTCTTGGAAGGGCTGTCCTTCCTCGCCGGCCTATATCTGGCCCTATCGCCGTGGATCGTCGGCTTCTTCGGGCTCCGGAGCATGACCGTCAACAACCTGATCACCGGTCTCGTGGTCAGCGGCCTCGCCCTCGGGCTGGCATCCGCCTTCGGCCGCACCTACGGAGTGGGGTGGCTTCTCCCGCTGCTCGGCGTGTGGGCGATCGTATCGCCGTTCGTGCTGCGCGCGGGACGTGAGGCCACGGCGACGACCATCTGGAACAACGTGGCGATCGGCATCGTGATCCTCGCCCTGGGGGCCGCCGCCCTGGCGATGGCGCAGATGTACCGCCGGCACGAGAAGGGCGAGCGCGGCGGGCGCAGGATCGGCGACTGGTGACGGCACGCACGCCCCCGGCCCGCCGAAGGCGTATCGGCGGGCCGGTCTCATGTCCGGGCAGGTGTGCGGCCGCATCGCCGGTGACGGGCCCGGCCTCCTTTCAGCGGGCCGGAAGGACGGTGCCCGCTATGGCGAGACCCGCCTGCCGGATCGCCCGGACCAGGTCGTGCTCCCGGCCGGCCGGCCCGTGCGCGAGCACGGCGTAGCCCTCCCACCGCACCCC
>JADGHC010000792.1 GCA_019689655.1 Microbispora sp. | reverse complement strand
CCCGGAGTGCGCATGCTGGCGACCAGCCGCGAGCCGCTCGGCGTGCCGGGGGAGACGCTCGCCCCGATCCCGCCCCTCGGCCTGCCCCCGGAGGGCGTCACCCCCGATGAGGCGGGCCGCTATCCCGCCGTACGCCTTCTGGTCGATCGCGCCCGCGCGGTGAGTCCCGGGTTCGCCCTCGACGAGCATACGACCCCGCACGTCGTCACGATCTGCCGCCGCCTCGACGGGATGCCGCTGGCCATCGAACTGGCCGCGGCACGGATCAGGGCGCTCGGCGTGGCAGGGCTCGCGGCCCGGCTCGACGACCGGTTCCGCCTGCTGACCGGCGGGAGCCGTACGGCCCTGCCGCGGCACCGCACGCTGAGCGCGGTCGTCGAGTGGAGCTGGGACCTGCTCACGCCCGAGGAGAGGACGCTGGCGGAGCGGCTCGCGGTGTTCACCGGCGGGGCCACGCTGGACGACGCGGAGCAGGTCTGCGGGGACGACGGCCTCGACGTGGTCGCGGTGCTGCCGTCCCTGGTCGACAAGTCCCTGCTGGAGACGCCGGGCGACGGCCGGTTCCGGATGCTGGAGACGATCCGTGCGTACGCGCTGCGACGGCTGATGGACAGCGGTGAGCTCGACCACTATCGGCGGCGGCACGCGGCGCACTTCCTGCGGCTGGCCGAGGAGGCCGAGCCGCGCCTGCGCGGGGCCGGGCAACTGGAGTGGATGGCCAGGCTGACCGCCGAGCAGGACAACCTGAACGCCGCTCTGCGCTGGGCCGCCGACTCCCGCGAGATGGAGACCGCGCTGCGCCTGTGCGGCGCGCTGAGCTGGTACTGGTGGCTGCGCGGGCACCGCGGCCAGGCGGCCGTCCGGGCGGGGCAGGTCCTCGAACTCGTGCCGGACGGCCCGCCCGCCGGGCTGGTGCGCGCCTACGCGGGGTGCCGGTTCGCGGTCACGGTCGCCGCGCTCGGCGCGATCTGGCTGGAGCCCGACCGGGTCGAGAAGGTCCGGCGGGAGATCGACGACCTGGTCGAGGCGGCACTGCGGGAAGGGCCGGTGCATCCGATGCTGCCGATCCTGCGGGCGGTCGTGACGGCGATCGCCGGACGCAGGGAGGAGGCGGCCGCGATGCTCGACGCGTACGCCCGCTCGGACGATCCCTGGCTGGCCGCCTCGGCGTTGATGATCAGGGGCGGCTCGCTCAACCTGCCGGGCGACGGCGAACGGGACGTCGCGGAGGCGGTGCGCAGGTTCCGGGCGCTGGGGGAGCGCTGGGGGCTCAGCGAGGCCCTGCTCACGCTGGCCGCCCTCCGCGCCCGCCGGGGCGCGGCGACGACCGACCTGATCGACGAGGCCGCCGGGCTGACCGCCGGATGGGTCAGCGCGGACGACATGATCTCCACCCTGACCCGGCTGGCGGAGCTGCGTCTTCAGGCAGGAGACACCGAGGGGGCGGCGGCGGACGTCGCGGCCGCCCGCTCCCACCTGTCCACCGGCGTCTCACCGTACGCGCTCGTCCAGGTGAGCATGAGCGAGGCGAAGCTGGCCCGGAGCGGGGGCGATCTCGATGGCGCGGCGGCGGCGTACGAGAACGCCCTGGCTCTGCTGCGGGAGCACCTCACCATCCCGCAGATGCTCGCGTCGGCGTACGGTGAGTACGGCAGGACGCTGCTGGCGAAGGGCGACCTCGGCGGCGCGCTCGCGCGTCATCACGAGGCGCTGGACGCCCTCGGCGCGGCCCCCGACCAGCCGGTCCTGTCGGCCGTGCTGGCCGGGCTGGCCATGATCGCCCTGGCCGGGGGCGACGCCCGGCGTTCCGCGATGCTGTTCGGCGCGGCCGACGCCGCCCACGAGGGCTGGCGGGCGGACCCGGAGGCCGCCGGGGCGCTGGAGTCGGCCCGGGAGGCGGCGGGCCCGGCGTTCGACGCCGCCTACGAGCACGGCCGTACGGCCTCGCGCGAGGAGCTCGGTCTGCCCGCCACCGGAAGCAGCAGGTAAGACGGCGCGCCGATCGTGATGTGCGCCCTGCCGGAGTGCCGGGCGTACTTGGGGAAGTTCGTCCCCGCCACCTCCACCCGCACCCGGTGTGCCGCCCCGAAGACGTGGGCGAGATTGCCGAGGAGGATACGCACCGTCTC
>JADGHC010000791.1 GCA_019689655.1 Microbispora sp. | reverse complement strand
GGTGAGGGCAGGGTGCCGGGGGTGGGGGAGTCTGTTGCGGTGTCGGCGGGATGTGGGGATGTGTTCGGCCGGTGGAAGCGGGGCGGCCGGAGTGGTCGTCCTGGATGCCGATGAGCTTGAGACGAGACCGGGCGCAGACCCTCAGGGCGAGACCGGGCCCCAGACATCCTCGGACGAGACCGGGTCCAAAGGGGACGGCCGGCCCCGGGTGACGATCACCCGTGGGCCGGCCGCCTCTGTCGCGCCGCGCGGTGGCTCGGCCGCGCGATGCTCACTCCCGCCTGATCGCTCAGTTGGGCAGGATGACGGTGTTCTGAGCGTCCGACAGGTCGCCGTTGAGGTCGCTCAGCTTGGCCACCTTGCTCTTCGGCGGAGCCTTGACCGTGACCTTCTTGCCCCAGCCCGCGTACGTGGCGTCGTTGGACAGGGTGAAGGTGAAGGACTGCTTACCTTTGGCCTTCAGGTTGGTGCTGGCCGAGACGCGGCGGACGAGCTGGTTGGCGTCGATCCACAGCTTCCAGGTCACCACCGCCTTGCCGGGGTTGGACGCCAGGAGGGCCAGGCCGCTCTTCAGGCTCGGGTTGACCTTCGTGAGCTGCGCCAGCGTGATGGTGCCACGGTAGAGCGTGGTCTTCACGCCGTTGACCCTGCCGCCCGGCCCCTTGGCCTTGGTGGTGGCCAGGACGGTCTTGAGACTGCGCGTGTCGGTGGGGTTCACGAACTGCAGGTCCGACGCGGAGCCCGGCCGCACGCCGGGGACGCGTACCCAGGTCTTGCCCTCGGGGAGAAGGCTCGCGATGGAGCCGCCCGAGAGATAGCCCGTCTTGCCGATGACGATCGTGCGGACGGGCTTCTCCGCATCCTTCAGGTCCTCGTCCTCGTCCTTCAGCAGGTCGCTGTACTTTGTCTTCCGCGTGGTGTCGGAGGCGATGACGCCGGACCGGCCGAATGCGTAGCTGCCGTTCTCGGAGAATTTGATGGCCGTGACACCGGCAATGCTCAGCGTGCCCGTGGAGACGAATCGCACGCCGTGACCGGCGGCGAACTCCTTGCGCAGCGCCGCCACCGGGTCGGCGGTCCGGGCCTGCGCCTGCGCGAAGGTTTGAGTCTGCGTGAGGGTTTGAGCCTGCGCGGGGGTGGCGGCGGGCGCTACTAGCGCGGCCGACGCGGCGCACGCCAGCGCCAAGAGTGCTCGCTTCAAGATGATTCCTCCCGTAAGCGCCCTCGTGATCACAAGGGCAGCTGGGAAATCCTCTCGAATCATGATCACAAGAAAGTCACAAAAAACAGCATTTCTTGTGCACTATCAGCTGGCGGCGCGGTATATGAGTTGATTATTATTTCGCGGCGAAATGTTCGGGTGTGAAAGGATGTCATGGACGAGCAAGCGGCGGTCGAGGAGATTTCCCGGCTCTATCCCGCCGTTCATCGGCGGCTGCGTTCATCGGGTCGTCTCCTGCCCGGCGGCGACGTGACCGCCCGCATGTTGTCGGTCCTGCGTCATCTGGCGTCGTCGGGGCCGCTCACGGTGGGCGACCTGGGCGGGCGCCTGCGGCTGTCGAGGGCCGCGACCACCGAACTTCTCGACCGCATCGAGAGCCGGGGCCTCGTCGCGCGGGTGCGCGACCAGCATGACCGGCGGCGCGTCTACGTCGGGATCACCGAGGCGGGCCGTGCCGTGACCGTGAACACGGGCGCCGGTCCCGAGCGCGACGACCCGCTCACGGCGGCCGTACGCACGATGACCCCGCAGGAGAGGCAGGGGCTCGTGGACGGCCTGCGCGCGCTGCTGCGCGAGGGGCCGCCGGACGAGTGAGGCGCGGGGTCGTTCCGCGCCTCGGTTCCGGTGGCGGTTCGTGGTCCCGTCTCCGGGTGGTTGTGCCGCGTGGCGGCGGTCTGTGATCCGGATTCCGTTCGGTGTGTTTCGGGGCAGCGGTTTGTGATCCGGCGTCCGGGGGTGCGGTTGATTCGGCGTCCGGGTGGTGTGGCTCCTCGGTGGTCCGGCGTCCGGGCGGCGGCGGACTCGGGTGGCGGACTCGGGTGGCGGACTCGGGTGGCGGATTCGAGGGATGGATTCGGGTGACGGTTCGCGGCGCGGCTTGCGGGTACTGCGGCTCCGGGTGGCGGTCCACGGC
>JADGHC010000790.1 GCA_019689655.1 Microbispora sp. | reverse complement strand
CCTCCCCCAGCCCGTCGGCGTCGCCGTCCGCGTCCCCCTCGGTCTCGCCGTCCGCGTCGCCGTCGGTGAGCCCCACCCCGGGCACGGACAACGAGTACATCCAGGACTTCCTGGCGCTGTACAACAAGATCCACGACCCGGCCAACGGGTACTTCTCGCCGGAAGGCGTGCCGTACCACTCGGTCGAGACGCTGATCGTGGAGGCTCCCGACCAGGGCCACGAGACGACGTCCGAGGCGTTCAGCTACTACCTGTGGCTGGAGGCCATGTACGGCAAGGTCACCGGTGACTGGTCGAAGTTCAACACCGCGTGGCAGACGATGGAGAAGTACATCATCCCGTCGCACGCCGACCAGCCCACCAACGACAAGTACGACCCGAGCAAGCCGGCGACGTACGCGGGTGAGTGGAACGACATCAGCCAGTACCCGTCGCGGCTCGACAGCAGCGTCAGCGTCGGCAGCGACCCCATCGCCAACGAGCTGAAGAGCGCCTACGGCACCAGTGACATCTACGGCATGCACTGGCTGCTGGACGTCGACAACGTCTACGGCTACGGGCACTGCGGCGACGGCACCACCAAGCCGGCGTACATCAACACCTACCAGCGCGGTCCCGAGGAGTCGGTCTTCGAGACCATCCCGCAGCCGTCGTGCGACACCTTCGCCTTCGGCGGCCCGAACGGGTACCTCGACCTGTTCACCGGTGACAGCCAGTACGCCAAGCAGTGGAAGTACACCAACGCGCCGGACGCCGACGCCCGCGCCGTCCAGGCCGCCTACTGGGCGCTGACCTGGGCCACCGAGCAGGGCAAGCAGTCGCAGATCTCCGACTCGGTCGCCAAGGCCGCGAAGATGGGCGACTACCTGCGCTACGCGATGTACGACAAGTACTTCAAGCAGCTGGGCTGCACCAGCACCTCCTGCCCGGCGGGCACCGGCAAGAACGCCTCGCACTACCTGCTGTCGTGGTACTACGCCTGGGGTGGCGCGTACGACACGTCGGCCGGCTGGGCCTGGCGCATCGGCTCCAGCCACAACCACAGCGGCTACCAGAACCCGATGGCGGCCTGGGCGCTGTCGAACGTCAACGCGCTGAAGCCCAAGGGCTCGACCGCCGTCTCCGACTGGTCGACCAGCCTCACCCGCCAGCTGCAGTTCTACAAGTGGCTGCAGTCCGCCGAGGGCGCGATCGCCGGTGGCGCGACCAACAGCTGGGAGGGCCACTACGCGAACCCGCCGTCCAACCTGCCGAAGTTCTTCGGCATGGCCTACGACTGGGAACCCGTCTACCACGACCCGCCGTCCAACCAGTGGTTCGGCTTCCAGGCCTGGACGATGGAGCGCGTGGCGGAGTACTACTACGCCACGGGCAACGCGCAGGCCAAGGAGATCCTCGACAAGTGGGTCGACTGGGCGGTGAGCAACACCACCATCAACTCTGACGGCACCTACCAGATCCCGTCGACGCTGCACTGGTCCGGCCAGCCCGACAGCAGCTTCAGCAGCGCCAACGGCTGGCCCGCCACCAACACCGGCCTGCACGTATCCATCCAGGACTACACCAACGACGTCGGTGTGGCCGGTGCGTACGCCAAGGCCCTGATGTTCTACGCGGCCAAGTCGGGCGACACCCAGGCCAAGAGCACGGCCAAGGCGCTGCTCGACGGCATCTGGAACAACTACCAGGACTCCAAGGGTGTGTCGGTGGCGGAGACCAAGGCCGACTACAACCGCCTGGACGACCCGATCTACGTCCCGTCCGGCTGGAGCGGCAAGATGCCGAACGGCGACCCGATCAACAGCAACTCGACCTTCATCTCCATCCGGTCCTGGTACAAGAACGACCCGGACTGGCCGAAGGTCCAGTCGTACCTGAACGGCGGCTCCGCGCCGGTCTTCCACTACCACCGCTTCTGGGCGCAGGCCGACGTGGCCACCGCGCTCGGACAGTACGGCCTGCTCTTCCCCAACGGCTGAGCGGGACCCCGTAAGCCGGGGTGCGGTGTCGCCTGACCCTTCACCGCACCCCCGGGGAGTGCCCCGGGGTCCTCGGACCCACGGGACACGACCGAAGTAAGCCGGGGCGGGGGGGGGGGCCGCGCGCCCCCCCCCCCCCCCCCCCCCCCCCCCCCCAG
>JADGHC010000789.1 GCA_019689655.1 Microbispora sp. | reverse complement strand
CGCCCGGCGGGGGGGGGCGCGCGCGGGGGGGCCCCCCCCCCCCCCGGCGGCCGGTCCGGTGCTACTTGCGCTTTTCGATCTCCTCGGTGAGCTGCGGGACGACCTGGAACAGGTCGCCCACGACACCGAAGTCGGCGATCTCGAACAGAGGCGCCTCGGGGTCCTTGTTGATCACGACGATGGTCTTGGACGTCTGCATGCCGGCCCGGTGCTGGATGGCGCCGGAGATGCCGGCCGCGATGTAGAGCTGCGGGGAGACGGTCTTGCCCGTCTGCCCGACCTGGAACTGGTGGGGGTACCAGCCGGCGTCGGTCGCGGCGCGCGAGGCGCCGACGGCCGCACCGAGCGCGTCGGCGAGCTTCTCGATGATCGCGAAGTTCTCGCCCGAGCCCACGCCCCGGCCGCCGGAGACCACGATCGCGGCCTCGGTCAGCTCCGGACGGGCGCCCTTCTCCTGGACGACCCGCTCGACGATCCTGGCCGCGCGGGCGGCGTCCGACAGCGCGACCTCCACCTTCTCCTCGGCACCCGCCGCGGGGGCGGCGACGGGGGCGGTGCTGTTCGGGCGGACCGTGATGATCGGCGTGCCCTTGGTCACGCGGCTGTGGACGTTGACGCCGCCGCCGAAGATGGACTGCTCGGCGACGAAGCCCTCGCCGACGCCCACCGCGTCCGAGATCACGCCGGAGTCCGTCTTGATCGCCAGGCGGCCCGCGATCTCCTTGCCCTCGCCGGTCGCGGCGATGAAGACCGCGGCCGGGGACCGCTCCGCCACCAGGTGCGCGAGCACCTCGGCCTTGGGCGCCACCACGTAGTCGCCGATCTCGTCGGCCGCCGCCACGTAGATCTTCTCGGCGCCGTACTCGGCGAGCCGGGCCTTCGCGGCCTCGGAGTAGCCGGGACCGGCCCACACGGCGGCCGGGGTGCCCAGCGATCGGGCCAGGGTCAGCAGCTCGAGGGTGACCTTCTTGACGTCACCATCGACGTGCTCGACGAGAACCAGAATCTCACTCATCCCAAGCCCCTCAGATGAACTTCTTCGACGCGAGGAACTCGGCGGCCTTGATACCGCCGTCGCCCTCATCCTTGATCACGGTGCCCGCGGCACGCGGCGGGGCGGCGGCGAAGTCGACGACCTCGCTCCAGGAGTTCGCGAGGCCGACCTGGTCGGCCTCGATCTCCGCGTCGGCGACGCCGAGCGTCTCGACCGGCTTCTTCTTGGCGGCCATGATGCCCTTGAACGACGGGTAACGCGGCTCGTTGATCTTCTCGACCACGGACACGACGGCCGGCAGCGACGCCTCGACCTTGTCGTAGCCGTAGTCGGTGATCCGCTCGATCCGGATGGCGTCGCCCTCGACCTCGACCTTCCTGGCCAGCGTGAGCTGCGGGGTGCCGAGCCGTTCGGCCAGCATCGCGGCGAGCATGCCGGTGCGGGCGTCGGTCGACTCCGACCCCAGGATGACCAGGTCGAATCCGATCTTCTTCAGGGCCTGGGAGATGGCGTAGGAGGTGCCCAGGGCGTCCGAGCCGTGCAGCGCGTCGTCGTGCAGGTGCACCGCCTTGTCGGCGCCCATCGCCAGGGCCTTGCGTATGGTGTCGGTCGCCTTGGCGGGACCCATGCTGAGGACGGTGACCTCGCCCCCGTGGGCCTCCTTGAGCCGCAGCGCCTCCTCGATCGCGTACTCGTCGAGCTCGTTCACGACGCCGTCGGCGGCGTCACGGTCGAGCGTCTTGTCATCGGACCTCAGCTTGCGCTCGGTCGCCGTGTCGGGGACCTGCTTCACGCAGACGACGATGTTCATGGCCGGTGGCCGACCTCCCCTTTCCGTACGGCTGACGCCGCGGTTCTCGGTACGTGGCGCGGGGTACGCGCACGTGATGCAAGACTGCCAGGTGCTCGCGGGCGTGCCTGTGCAGGTGGCCCGGGTGTCGAGTGACCCTGGTCCCCCCGGCCAGTATGTTACCCATCGGTAGCTTAGGTGCAAACCTCCAGGTTTTTACGGCCGCGTCCCTCGGTCAGGGATTTCCCCAGAACACGGTCACGCCCACGCCCCACCCTACCGAACTATGTTCCGGAGACCTCGGGGAGGCCCCCGCGGCCGGAACCCGCACGACGCCCCCGCCGCCCGGGAAACC
>JADGHC010000788.1 GCA_019689655.1 Microbispora sp. | reverse complement strand
TCTTAGTCGGTGTGCCCGCGGGCGGGGCGCAGGAGGACCTCGGCGAGTGCCAGCATCGTCTCCTCCAGCGCGGCGAGGCGCCGGGCCACGTCGCCCCGGGCCGGTTCCATGATGCGGCTGACGGCGTCCGAGACGGTCTCGGCGATCTGCTCGCGGTCCGGCCTGCTCCGCACCGCTTCGGCGAGGGGCGCGACGGCCCCCGCCGCCAGGGTGAGATCGGCGCTCATGCCCGCGATGGTGGTGCTCATCTCGTCGACGCCGGCTGCGACGTCCCCGACTCCGGCGCTGAGCCCGGCGACC
This sequence comes from Microbispora sp., assembly GCA_019689655.1. Classification (GTDB taxonomy): domain Bacteria; phylum Actinomycetota; class Actinomycetes; order Streptosporangiales; family Streptosporangiaceae; genus Microbispora. The sequence continues at coordinate 1,842 of JADGHC010000788.1, read as the reverse complement.
GTCGTGTTCATGCCGTCCACGGCGGCGCCCAAGCCCGCCACGGCGGAGTTCGTGCCGTCAACTGAGGCGCCCAGCGCGGTGACGGTGGCGTCCATGCCCTCGACGGCCCGGCCGAGACCGGCCACCGTGCCGCGCAGTTCTCCGATGCCGAGCTCGGCGGGCAGGTTCCGGACGCGCTCGCCGGTCGTCTCGACGCCGCTCTGCACGGCCGCGACACGGTCGTCGACCGAGTCCAGCCGTTCGATGACGACGGCCTCGAGCCGCTCGGTGCGTTCGGTGAGCGCGGCGAGTGCTCTGTCGAGCCGGGTGAAACGCCCGGCGGCGGCCTCCATGCTGCCCTGGAACTTGCCGAGCCGGTGCGCGAAGTCCGTCATCCGGTCGGCCAGGCCCTGGGTGTGGGCGCCGACGTCGTCCACGTGGTCGCGCAGCAGTTCCATGTGCTGGGCGAGTCCTTCGGCCCAGGCGGGCGGTCTGGTCGCCATGTCGTCGAGCCGCTGCGTGATCGCCTCGATCGCCGCGCCGAGGCCGCCCAGCTCACGCTCGCGTACCTCGCGGAGTAGCCACTCCATGCCTTCCAGCCGCTGGCGGATCTCATCGAGCACGGCGCCCTGCGTCCGCTGTTCGTAGACGTGGTCTTGGGCCGCCCTGGCGAGCAGCTCGCGCATCCGGTCGGAGATGGCGGTCTGGCTGCCCGCCTGGAGGAGGTTGTGGCTGGAATGCTCCACCGAGAATGCTCCTTCACTCGCCGAAACATCGGTTCGGCCCGATCTCGCGCAGATGAACGAACAGGCGGCACGCCCGACCGTCAACTTTAGGCCCTGGTCCGTGGCCATCAGGCGCGGAATGAGAAATGCGGTAATTGCCAGTGAATTGTTCTGGTATCACCTATCGGTGCTGGTCACGGGCTCGCAAAGCAGGGCGAACGGCCGTTCTTCGATGCGCGTGAGCACAACAACCGTGGAATTTTCGCCGGAAAGCCGCAGATCCTTGCGCAGCCGTTCGACGTCGACGGCCGACCCGCGCTTCTTGATGGTGACCGAGCCGACGCGCCGTTCGCGCAGCGCCGCTCTCAGCCGTTTGAGTGAGAACGGCATGACGTCGCTGACCTCATAGCAGGGCGCCCATTCCGTGCGTACGAGACGATCGCTCGCGATGTAGGCGATCCGCGGATCGAGGAGGTGGCCCGACACGAGGGCGGCCACCTCGGCCACCAGGTGGGCCCGCACCGCGGCGCCGTCGGGTTCGTAGAGGTAGCGGCCCACCGGCCCGGTCTCCGCCTCCGCGCCGGACGCCGTCAGCGTCGCCCCGGACGGCAGCAGCGTGGCACGCCTGCCACCCGTGCCCGTTCCGGTCCAGATCGCCGCTTCCTTCACCTCGCCGCGATAGGACACCCACTCGGCCTCGGCACCCTCGGGGATGAACTCGTACGGGATGCCGGGGGCCACCTTCAGGCAGGCCGCCGGGGCGCGGGCCACCAGTTCGAGCACGACCGGCCACGTGGGGGAGTAGGCCATCGGGTCGAAGGTCCGTCCCTTCGCCCCTCTTCTGGCGGGGTCGGCGAACAGCAGATCGCACCCGCCGGGGTCGGCCAGCGCGGCGTCGCCCGTACGCACCTCCACCAGGGAGGACAGCCCGAGCGCCGCGGCGTTGGCCCTGGCGATCTCCACGGTCAGCGGATCGAGGTCCACCGCGGCCACGGAGCAGCCCGCCCTCGCCAGCGCGATGAGATCACCGCCTATCCCGCAGCAGACGTCCAGCACGGCGGGGCCGCCGATGCGGGAGATATCCGTCTCGGCACCCCGGCCCTTTGCGGCCTGGTCTCCCGCGGTTTGGTTTCCCGCG
>JADGHC010000787.1 GCA_019689655.1 Microbispora sp. | reverse complement strand
GTCGCCGGCGCGGATCCGGCGCGGCGGCTCACCGCGGAGCTGGACGAAGCCGCTGCCGGACGTGACCGAGAGCAGCTGGCCGCCCTCGTGCACGTGCCAGTGCGTGCGCGCGCCGGGCGTGAACGTGACGGTGTTGACGATCACACCGTCGGTGCGCAGCACCGGCTCGCGATAGACCGTCCCGTTAAAGGTCTCCGTCGGCTGCGTTGCCACACCGCCTGGCCTGCCGATCTGCACGGCGAGTCCTCCTAATCGGATTGGGGTTCGTCGGCTTGGGGTTCGTCGTAGAGGCGGACGTTCTCCGCCAAGTCGCCGAGCGCGTCGACGACCCGGTTCGAGATCTGGTCCGCATATCCGAGCTGGTGGGAGAGGCCGAAGGACGCGATCGGGCCGGAGGCGTTCAGCGACGGCACGCCGAGCTCGCGCATGTACTCGAGATAGAGGACCAGGTCCTTCATCATGAGCCTGCCGGTCAGGCCCCCCTCGAGGTAGTCGCCGCGGATGATCGAGGGGAAGCGCTTCTGCGTGGCGAAGTTGACGCCGCTCGAGCTGTTGAGGACGTCGAGCAGCTTCGGGAGGTCGAGCCCGGCCTTCCGGCCCGCGACCATCACCTCCGCGGTGGCTGCCAGCGCGACCGCGTTGAGGAAGTTGTTGAGCAGCTTGGTGGCGTGTCCCGCGCCGCTCTCGCCCATGTAGACGACCGAGGTCGCGATCGGTGCGAGCACGTCGCGGACCCGGTCGAGCGCCTGCTCGGAGCCTCCGACCATCACCGTCAGCGCGCCCTGCTCGGCCGCCGCGGCCCCACCGGATACGCCCGCGTCGAGCAACTCGACGCCCCGTTCGAGCAGCGCGTCGTGCAGCCGGCGAGTAGTGGCCGGCGCCGAGGTGGAGAGATCGACCACCACCTGGCCGGCGCGAGCGCAGCTGAGCAGGCCGCCCTCACCCTCCACGACCTCGGCCACCACGCTCGAGTCGGGCAGTGAGAGCAGGACGACCTCCGCGGCATCCACCGCTGCCGCGATCGAATCCGCCGGCTCGGCTCCCGCCTCGGCGGCGGCCCCGGGGCGCGGGTCGTATCCGCGCACGCCGAAGCCGGCGTCGACCAGGCGCCGGCACATCCGGCCACCCATGTTGCCGAGCCCGAGGAACGCCAGGCGGCGCGCGCCGCTCATGCGCTCGCTCCGGTGAGCGTGAGGACGGGCTCGGGCGGCGCCCAGCGTCCTGCGCCGCCCGCCGGGCGCAGGAGGTTGACCGTCGTGGCGCCGCCGTCGACCGAGACGACGGCCCCGGTGATGTATGAGGCCTCGGCCCCCAGCAGGAACGCCACCAGTCCCGCCACCTCCTCCGGCCGGCCGGCGCGACGCAGCGGCGTGGTCGTGGCGCGCTGCTCCATGTCGCCGCTGCCGCCGGGCTGGTCGAGGGAGCCGCCTCCGAAGAGCATCGTGGGGATGATGCCTGGGGCGACCGCGTTCACGCGAATCCCCAGCGGCCCTCCCTCGACTGCCGCACAGCGCATCAGCCCGAGCACCGCGTGCTTCGAGGCGTGGTAGGCGAGCAGGTCGTCGGACCCGCGCAGGCTCGCGATCGAACCCGTGACCACGATCGCGCCGCCGCCGCCTTGCTCGGCGTAGCGCCGAAACGCGGCCCGCAGGCCGAGGAAGGTGCCGCGCACATTGACGGCCATCACGCGGTCGAACTCGGCGATGTCGTCGTCCGGCTTCAGCGCCCCCGGAATGCCTGCGTTGAGATGGTGCAGGTCGATTCGCCCGAAGCGCTCCACCGCCGCTTCGACGTAGGCCTCGACGCCCTCCTCCGTCGACACGTCCGCTGCCACGCCGAGCGCCTCGCCTGGAAGCTCGCGCGCGACGCGCGAGGCGGCGTCGCCGTCGAGGTCGACCACGACCACCTTCGCGCCGTCGGAGCTCAAGCGCCTGCAGACCGCGCTGCCGATGCCGCCGGCGCCGCCGGTGACCACCGCGACCTTCCCCTGCAGCCCGTCGCGCCCCGCGATCTCGATCGGCGCCACGGTCAGAGCACCTCCGCGCTGCCGAAGATGGCCGTCGCCTCGGCGGACAGCACGCCGCCGTTGCCGTGCGCGAGCGCCGTGCGCGCGCCCGCGACCTGACGCTCGCCTGCGCTGCCGC
>JADGHC010000096.1 GCA_019689655.1 Microbispora sp. | reverse complement strand
CCCCCATCCCGCCCCGGCCGATCAGCTCCTCCAGCTCGTAACGACCGCCGAGCGTGGACGGCACCACGTCCCGCACCTCCCCATAGCGACCCGCGCCCAGATGATCGGGAGCAAACCTATCCTCTCGGGCACAGAGGTCGGGAACGCCCGGATCGGGCCCTCCGCATTGGCGCGCTCGGCGTCCCGGCGATCATCGCCGGCCTCTTCGTCTGCCCCGACCCGATACCCGTCGGCCTGCTCACCCCCGCACGAGCCCGCGCATATCCGTGGGCGCCGCCGGGCCGATGGTCGGAACCGTTCAGGACGGGCGGGCCCGCACGCCGTCGAGAACCATGCCCAGCACCCGCTCGCGCTGGTCTTTGTCGAGGAAGCAGCCCCCGGTGACGCCGATGATCATCCGTACGACGTCGTCGAAGGTCACGTCGTCGCGGACCTCCCCGGCCTGCCTCGCCCGGTCGAACAGCGGCTGCCCCGCCGCGTAGATCGAGGCCCGGCCCGACCCGATGATCCCCGAGTCACGGTTGAGCGCCTCCTGGACGGCCCGCTTGGTGCCCGCGTAGTTCGCGAGCCGGCGCAGCCAGGCGGCCAGCGCCTCCCACGGCGGCAGGTCCGCGACCTTTCCCGCGGAGGCGCACAGCTCGTCGATCTCGTCCAGGTACACGCTGGCGAACAGGTCCTGACGGGTCGGGAAGTTGCGGTACAGCGTGCCGATGCCGACACCGGCGCGCCGGGCGATGTCCTCCAGCGAGGCCTGCGTGCCGTGTTCGGCGAACGCCTCGCGCGCGGCGGCGAGCAGCGCGTCGAAGTTGCGCCGCGCGTCCGCGCGCTGAGGGCGCCGCACCCTCGGCCGCGGGCTTTCGGCCGCCTTGTCGCTCACCAAGGTCCTCCAAGGGGGTTGTAGCGGAGGGGTACCTCCGCTAATGTGGAGGCACGCCTCAACTTTAGCAGGCCGGCGCCCGCGTCCGGTGGCCCTGCCGCGCCGCCCCACGCCGCCGTCCTGTTCATCGCCGTTCATCACTCCCACGACCAGGGAGCCACCGCCCCGGCCGCACCCCGGCGTGCCGGTTCCTCCTGCCAGAAGGGTGTCCATGTCACGCACGACATCGCCACCGCGGCTGACGCTGCTCACGCTGGCCACCGGCGTGGCCACGTTCGCCATGCTCCAAGCGCTTGTCAACCCCGTGCTGCCCACCTTGCAGCACGACCTGAACACCAGCCAGAGCACGGTGACCTGGGTGATCACCGCCTGGCTGCTGTCCGCGTCCGTCGCCACGCCCCTGCTGGGCCGCATCGGCGACATGATCGGCAAGGAGCGCGCGCTGCTCGTCGCGCTGGCCGCCATCGCGCTGGGCTGCCTGATCGCCGCCGTCGCCCCCAACGTCGGAGTGCTCATCACCGGACGGGTCGTGCAGGGGTTCGGCGGCGCCGTGTTCCCCGTGTCGTTCGGGATCGTGCGCGACGAGTTCCCCGCCGCCCGGGTGCCCTCGATGATCGGCGTCCTGTCCGCCGTCATCGCCGGCGGCAACGGCGTGGGGATCGTGATCGCCGGCCCGATCGTCGAGGCCCTGGGCTGGCGGGGGATGTTCTGGCTCCCCACGATCCTCGCCGTCGCGACCGTGGTCCTGGCGCACCGGTACGTCCCGCGGTCCCCGGTCCGCAGCCCCGGGCGGATCAACTGGGCCGCCGCCGCGTTGCTGTCGGGCTGGCTGGTGACGCTGCTGGTGCCGCTCAGCAAGGCGACCTCCTGGGGCTGGGGTTCGGCCGCCGTCCTCGCGCCGCTCGCCGCCGCCGTGGTGCTGTTCGCCGCGTGGATCGCGGTCGAGCTACGCTCCCGCGACCCGCTGATCGACATGCGCATGATGCGGCTGCCGGCCGTGTGGACGACCAACTTCGTCGCCCTGCTGTACGGCGCCGGCATGTTCGCCTCGTTCGCGTTCCTGCCGCAGTTCATGCAGATACCGCCGGCGGTCGCCGGCTACGGCTTCGGGTCGAGCGTCACCGAAGCCGGGCTGCTGATGCTGCCGATGCTCGTCACGATGGCCGTCGCCAGCAGCGTGAGCGGCCTCGTCAGCCGCGTCCTCGGGCTCAAGACCCAGCTCGTGGGGGGATGCGCGTTCGGGGCGCTGTCGAGCGCCGGCATCGTCTTCTACCACGACCGGCCCTGGCAGCTCGCCGCCGAAGCCGGCGCGATCGGGCTCGGCCTCGGCCTGGCCTACGCCGCGATGACCAACCTGATCGTGCAGAGCGTGCCCGCGGACCAGACCGCCGTCGCGGGCGGCATGAACACCAACATCCGGACCATCGGCGGCTCCATCGGCACCGCCGTCCTCAGCTCCGTCATCGCCGGTCATCTCCGCCCCGACGGCCTGCCGTACGAGTCGGGCTTCACCACCGGCTTCCTGGTGCTGACGGCGACCCTGGCGGCCACCGTCGCCGTGTCGCTGCTCGTCCCGGCGGCCCGGCGCCAGACGGCATCCGGCGCCGAGCCCGGCGTGCGGATCACGGCCGCCACCGAAGCACGCTGACCTCGGGGGCGGCCGGATCCTCGGGACCACACGGTCACGGCCGCACGCGCAAGCGGTGAGCGCCGGGGCCGTTCAGGACAGTGACGGCCGAACATGCTCAGGACCGCAGCTCGGGGAACTGGTCGTCCCGCCACTCCCCCTGCAGCGGGGTGCCGGCCTCCGCCGCGTCGGCCTCCCTCTGCCGCAGCTCGACCCGCCGGATCTTCCCCGAGATGGTCTTGGGCAGCTCGGCGAACTCGATCCGGCGCACCCGCTGGTACGGCGCGAGCCGCTCGCGGGCGTACCGCAGGATGGCCGCGGCGGTCTCCCGGTTCGGCTCCCAGCCCGCGGCCGGCACCACGTACGCCTTGGGAACGGCGAGGCGGATCGGGTCGGGGGCGGGCACGACCGCCGCCTCGGCCACGGCGGGATGCTCGATGAGCACGCTCTCCAGCTCGAACGGCGAGATCTTGTAGTCGGACGCCTTGAACACGTCGTCGGTGCGTCCCACGAACGTGATCGAGCCGTCGGCGTCCCGGACCGCCACGTCACCCGTGTGGTAGAGGCCACCGGACATGGCCCCCTCGCCGCCGTCCAGGTATCCGGTCATCAGGTTGACCGGGTTGGCGGCGAGGTCGAGGCAGATCTCGCCCTCGTCCGCCGGTTTGCCGGTCACGGGATCGATGACGACCACCGGGACACCCGGCAGGGGACGGCCCATCGACCCGGCCTTGACGGGCGCGCCGGGCGTGTTGGCGATCAGCGCGGTCGTCTCGGTCTGGCCGTACCCGTCGCGGACGGTCAGCCCCCACGCCCGCTCCACCTGGGTGATGACCTCGGGGTTCAGCGGTTCCCCGGCGGCGACCGCCTCGCGCAGGCCGTCCGGCCGGTTTCCGAGGTCGGCCTGGATGAGCATGCGCCACACCGTGGGCGGCGCGCAGAACGTGGTGACCCCGACGCGGCGGATCTGCCCGAGAAGGGCGGCGGCGTCGAAACGGGAGTAGTTGTACACGAACACCGTCGCCTCGGCGTTCCACGGCGCGAAGAAGCAGCTCCAGGCGTGCTTGGCCCAGCCGGGCGAGCTGATGTTGAGGTGGACGTCGCCCGGCTGCACCCCGATGAAGTACATCGTCGTCAGGTGCCCGGCCGGGTAGGACACCTGGGTGTGCCGCACGAGCTTGGGCCTGCTCGTCGTCCCCGACGTGAAGTACAGCAGCAGCGGGTCTCCGGGGGCCGTCGCGGCCTCGAACGGCTCCGGCTCCGGCATCGCGTAGGCGTCGCCGTACCGGAGCCACCCGGCCGCCTCGCCGACGCACACGCGGCCGTAGTCTCCCGGCACTTCGTCGAACTTGTGCGTGTCGGACGCGTTGACGATGACGTGCCGGACCCGGCCCCGCTCCACGCGGTCGGCGAGATCCGCCGGGCCGAGGGCGGTCGTCGCCGGCATGATCACCGCCCCGAGCTTCATCACCGCCAGCATCGACTCCCACAGCTCAACCTGGTTGCCGAGCATCAGCAGCACGTGGTCGCCCTTGCCGACGCCCCGGGCTGCCAGCCAGGCCGCCACCTGATCGGATCGGCGGGCCATGTCGTCGAAGGAGTAGCGCCGCTCGGAGCCGTCCTCCTCCACGATCCACAGGGCGGTGCGATCGTTTCCACGGGCGATGGCGTCGAACCAGTCCGTGGCCCAGTTGAACCTTTCGCCGAACACCGGCCAGGAGAACTCGCGTGCCGCCCGCTCGGGTTCCTCCCTCAGGCGCAGCAGCAGGTCGCGGGCTTCACGGAAGACACGGGTGCTGGTCGTCTCGCTCACGGTGACTCCTTTGTCGCGCAGGCCACGGAGGTCAACGTACGACCATGACTTACGCCGTGTCACCCCCCAAATCGGTCAGCAGTGAGTCGGCGACCGCCTCCTCGTAGACCGCGCGCCCCCGCTCGCGCATCGCGTCCGCGAGAGCGGGATCCCAGGGCGTCGGCACCGGCCGCCCGGTGAGCCGCAGATGCTCGTCGCCCTCGGGGAGGTCGCCGAGGTTCGCGAGACCGGCGAGGTAGTCGGCGGCGGACATGCGCCAAGGCTGCGCGCCGTGGCGCCGCGCGGCAACGCCGGCCATGTCCACTCCCGGCCAGTCGAAGTCGCCGTGATAACGCAGGTGAGCCCCGCCGCGTACGGCGACCGCCGCCAGCCGGTGGAAGGCCGTCGACGGGCGTCCCTCGGTGCAGACGAGGGGCGGGCATTCCGGCCCCAGCTCCGCCGCGGCGCGCCGCAGGACGGCGGGGTTCTCGCACACGTAGATCACCGGGGCACGCAGGACGACGGGGAAGGTGATCAGCTGGTGGAGCGTGACCTGGAACGGCGTGCCGAAGCGGGCGGCGCCGGTCAGCCATTCCCCCAGTCCCTCGCCCTCGGCCGGCAGGTTCAAAACGAGAATCCGGCTGGCGAGGTCGTCGACGACGACCTCGTGACGATCCCACAGCTCCCGGCGCTCCTCCGCGGTGCCCGGGGCGGGAACGCCCACGCGGAGCGCCAGGGCACGCAGAACCAGGGTGGACAGAGTGGCCGGATGATCGAGGGCCTTGGGATGACCCGTGATCTTCGCGGCCAGTCCGGCCAGGGTGATCTCCGCGTCGTCCTCGGGCCGCGCCTCGAGGAACTCCAGGACGCGGGCGGCCCGGGCGAGTGCGCCGGCCGTGCCCGGGCGGCGGGCGAGCCTGCTCACGGTGCCGTCGCGGCTGACCTCGCCGAGCCACTCGCGGTACCACTGCGCGCTCTCGTGCAGCGGGCTCTCCTTCGCGGGCCGCAGGGCCTCGTCGCGGGCGGCGAGTGCGCGGGCCGCCTCGCGGGGCCGGTTCCGCAGCGGCGGGCCGAGCGTCTCCAGCAGGGCGGCGAGGCCGATGCCGGTCCCGGCGCGTACGACGGCGTCGAGCTCGCGCAGGGTGACGCTGATGCGCTTGACGCCGGGTTCGCGGTAGCCGACGAGGCCGATGAGGGCCTTGCGCTCCGCCTCGTCGGGATTGCCGACGCCGATCGAGCCGTCCAGGGTTCCGCCGTTGCTTTCCAGGCGGCGCCGCGCGGCCCGGAGCAGGCGGCGATACTCCGGCCCCCGGTAGCGCTCCACCGTCTGCGCGGCCACGGTCATATGCCGGCCTCCACTTCGTCGGTGTCGTCGTCGCCGTCGGGGGCGAGCAGGGTGCCCGCGGTGAGTGCGGGCGCGCGGCGGCTCGGCCGGAAGCCGAGCAGCGTCTCGGCCAGCTCCTCGTTGCCGGAGAACCCGGCGTCGGCGTCGATGGTCTGGGTGCCGTCCCAGAGCATCAGCATCGACGAGACCGCGTGCGCGCTCTTGTCGTGGTGCATGTCGTAGTGCGCGGCCATCGGCACGGTGTCGAAGTGGATCCACAGATCGTGGCCGGTCATGAACAGATCGAGGCCGAACTTCACGGCCAGGCCCAGCAGCTCGGGCTTGTACCGGTCGTCGATGCCGGCGAACGCCTCGTCCAGCGCGATCATGCGCGGGCACGTGGGCTTGGCGGACGAGTAGAGGGCGTTGGCCGCGGCGAACAGCGGGAGATGGATGGCCGCCGACTTCTCCCCGCCCGACATCTCCTCGTGCTTGGCCCGGGTCAGCTTCACCTCTTTCTCGCCCGGCACGGCGAGCACCAGCTCGAAGCCGTACCAGGTGCGGTAGTCGAGCACCTCGGCCAGGGCCTGCTTGTGGGTGGCACGCGGGTGGGCGGCCCGGTAGTCGCGGATCATCTCCCGCAGCAGGCCGCGCAGCTCGGCCAGCCCGGCCGCGCCGAGCCCCTGCGCGTCCCGGTCGAGGAGCCGCGCGACCGCGACCTGCTTGTCGTTCAGCTTGTCCGAGCGGCCCCAGCGGATGCCGATCCGGGTGCCGGACGACATGGGCCGTGACCGGGTGTCCTCGTTCATCCCGCGCACCAGGTCACGGGCGGTGCGGACCCGGTCGTGCACCTGCTGGGCGAGCGCGCTGAGCAGCTCGTCCTCCAGCACGGTCCGCTCCCGCTCCTCCAGCAGCATCCCCTGCTCCTGGACGCGGTCGGCGACGCGCCGGGCGAACGCGGCGACCGGATTGCGGCCGCCCTCGTCGCTGACGTAGACCATGACGACGCCCGTGGGATCGTGCTCCAGGCGGTAGTCCTCGGCGCAGTCGTCGAGCGCGTCCTGGAAGGTCCGCAGCGAGGCCGACAGCCGGCTCGCGGTGCTCTTGAGCGCGTTCTCCCCCGGCACGCGGATGTCGGCCATCTCCGCGGCGAAGGCCTCCAGCAGCGCGGCGACGTCTCCCGGCAGCACCCGGCCGATCAGGGCGGCGGGATCCGGCGCCGGGCCGTCGCCCTCGCCCGCGCCGGAGTGGGCGGACAACTCGGCCGCGACCGACGCGGCCGCCTCCTCCGGTTCCGGCCAGCCGACGTGGGCGGGCCAGGGTGCCGTGGCGGTGACGCCGAGCAGCGGGCGCAGCTCCATGTGCGCGTACGGCCCGAACGCCGCGACGTGCTCGAAGAGGTGACCGAGCGCCCGGGCGAGGGACGCCTGCCCGTGTTTGAGGTCGTTCTGCGCGACGATGAGCGCCTCGTTCTCCCGCGTCGCGGTGGCGGCGTGCTTCTCGCACCGCTCGCGGACCTCCGCGAGGCGGCGTTCGGCCTCGTCGATCTGGGCGAGCACCTCGCGCAGCGGCGCGTCCAGTGCCTCCTCGCCCGCTCTGAGCTCCTCGGCCTCGGCCCGGTGCTCCCGTTCCTTCTTCTCCAGGGCGCGGCGGGCCTCGTCGTGCCGCGCGCGTTCCCGGGCGATCGCGGCCTGCCGGGACGCCAGGTCCCGCTCCCCGGAGGCGGCCCGCTCGCGGCCGTCGTGCAACCGCTGCGCCGTCGCGAGGAAGTCGTCGACGGCACGCGCGACCGCGTCGACCTCCGGTCCGGTGACGGGCATGCCCCTTTCGGCCGCGACCTGCCGCAGCCGCCGCCGCGCCGCGTCGACCTGGGCCACCGCCGCGTCGAGGTCGCGGCGGCGGTCCGCGAGCACCGACCTCGCCTGGGCCAGCAGCGCGGACTCGCGGGACACGCGGGTGACCGCCGCGACGACCTCGGTGACGGTGGGAAGCTCCCGCCGGGCCCGGGCGAAGTCTTCCAGGCGGCGGTTCACGCGCGCCAGGGCCCGCTCGGCGTCCTCGTACGCCCGGCTCGTCTCGCCGATCATCTCGTCGTACTCGGCGAGCCGCGCCGCGCGGCGATTGGCCCGGTTGGTGGCGCCGATGAACTCCGGCGACGGCTTGGGCCGCGCGCCGACGAGGACGCCGAGCCCGAACTGGGCCCGGCCGGTGACCGCCGGCGCCTGCTCATCCCCGCCGGGGGTGATCGTGTCGGCGAGCGCGATCGACCGCAGCACGTCCGCGACGACCGCCGTGGGCACCAGGTCCTGCTCCTCGGGCACGAGGACGTCGGCGAGCGTACGGCCGGACGGGCGGCTGTCTTCGGGGAGCGGGAGCAGATAGCCGTCGGATTCCACGGCGGCGACGGCGTCGAGGGTCTGCCGTGGTTCCGGGTGTACCCAGGCGGTGAGCAGGCCCGCGCCGTACAGGGCGCCTTCGAGGCCCGCCGCCTCCTGTTCGCCGAGACCATCGGCGAACCGGACGAGCCGCCACAGGGGCGCCCCCGGGCGTCCGTCGCGGTCGGCCGTACGGCGGTCGTCGGGCGGCGGGGCCTCGTCGCGTTCGGCCGCGATCTCCTCCCGCTCGCGGCGCAGGCGGGCGAGGTCGGCGGCGAGGTCGCGCACCCGCGCGGACAGGCGTTCGGCGGACCTGGCCGTCTCGGTGCGCCGTTCCTCGGTCCGCTCGCTGTAGACCTCGGCCAGGGACGGCGCCCCGGCGTCGCCGGCGCGGGCGAGAGCCTCCGCGAGCGCCGCCACGTCGGCGGGTCCGGCCACCGCCCCGGCATCGTCCGCGAGCGCGTCATCCGGATTCGGGTGCTCCCCGTTCGGGTGCCCCCGGGAGACGTGGTCCGGGTGCGCGTGATCGCGGCGGTCGTGGTGCGCGCCCGGCGAGTGCGCGCCCGCAGAGCGGGCGCCCTCCGGCGACTCGCTCTCCGGACGCTCGTCTCCCGGGCGCTCGTCTCCCGGGCGCTCGTCTCCCGGGCGCTCGTCGTCGAGGCGCCGGGGCGCGCGGGCCCAGCGGGCGGCCCAGGCGTCGAGTGCCTCCCGCGCGAGGCGGCGCTCGGTGGCGAGAGCGGTGTCGGCGGCCTCGCACAGCCGCTCCCGTTCCTCGACCTCCTTGCCCGCCTTGCCGAGGTCGGCTTCCGCCCGGAGGCGGTCCCGCTCCGCCCCGGCCACCCTGGCGATCTCGTCGCGGACCTTCGCGATGTCGTCCCTGCGGGCGGCGGCACGTGCCCTCGCCGTGGTGAGCAGGTCTTCCCCCGTGTCGGCCGGGCCGTCCCCGTCATGGGATATCCCGGCCCGCTCCGCGGCGTCGGCGAGGTCCGTGGCGTGGCGGACGATGGCCGCCCGTGCGCCCTCCAGCCGCTCCGAGAGCTCGCCCGCCTCACCTTCCAGCGCGGCCAGATGCTTGGCGTCGGCGTCCAGCCGGGCCCGCTCCCGCTCGATCTCCTCACCGGTCTTGGCGATCTGGCGGCGGCGCAGGTCCAGCTCACCGCGCGCACGATAGGCGTCGTCCGCGCGCAAGGCGGCGAGGCGGCGCTCCAGCGCTTCCCGTTCGCTGTCGGCCTCGGCGGCCGCCGTGGAGGCGGCCTCGCGTGCGGCCGCGGCCTTCCTGCGCGCCTCCTCGGCCCGCACGAGCGTCCGTGCGTGCTCCACCGCGCCGTCCATCTCGACCTGGATGCGGGCGAGCCGGGCCTTGGCGTGGGTGCGCAGGTACGCGACGTAGTCGGTCAGGAACGCCTTCACGGCCGCGTCGGCGACGGCGAAGTCGTCGAACTGCTTTTGGACCGCCGCCAGGTTTTCGAAGTCGCGGGCCGCCTGGTCGACGAGCTCCTCGTCGATGGGGCTGAGGCCCGAGGTGAGCGTGGCCGAGACCTTGTCGGGGTCGAGGTCCTTGGCCAGCAGCGGGCGGCGCAGCGCCAGCAGCAGGTCGAGAAGCTGGGTGTAGCGCTCCCTGCCCAGCCCGAACAGCCGGGCGTCCACCGCGTCCCGGTATTGGGTGGCGGTCTCGCTGTAGGCGTCCGGCCCGAGGACGGCCTTGAGCTGCCGTTCGGTGAGCGGCCGGGAGTCGGGCGCGATCAGCCCGAAGTCGACGCCGAGCCGCTTGTCGGTGACGAAGAACGAGGTCCGCACCCCGTCCCTGTGCCGGTGCGCCCGGATGCCGATGATCAGCGTGACGGTCTCGTCGGTCTCGGCGGGCTCCGCCCCGATCTCCCTGCGGGCGAACTCCATCCACACGTAGCCGTACTCGGCCTCCTGCCCCCGGTAGAGCAGGTTCGACTTCATCGTGCGGTTCTCGCCGCTGAACGGATCGAGCCGGCGGGCGTCCGCCACGCCGTCCAGGATGAACGGGAAGAGCACCTCCAGCGCCTTGGTCTTGCCCGAGCCGTTGTGCCCGCGCAGGACCAGCCGCCCGTCGGCGAAGACGAACTCCTCGTCCACGTAGTCCCACACGTTGATCACTCCGGCTCTGGTGGGCTGGAACCGGCCGGGCGGCGGCGTCATCGCTTCTCCTCCTGCGCCGGCGAGTCTTCCTGCGCCGACGGCACCTCGAATACGGATGGATCCTCAAGTACGGAAGGATCTTCGTGTGCGGTCGGGGCTTCGGGCACGGCCGGATCCGGCCGCCGGGATGAGTCCCCGTCCGGCAGCGGGCCCCGGTCCGCGCCCGGGTCCGGCAGTGCCAGCGACAACTGGCCGCCCGAGGCCCGGGCCGGCAGCGCGGCCCGGATGTTGCGGTAGCGCAGCGCGGCGGGCAGCACGAGCACGCCGCCGGGCACCGGCCTGAGCAGCATCAGGTCCGCGAGGAAGCCGATGACCGCGTCGAGCAGTCCCCGCGGGTCCTGCTGCCACACAGTGGTGAACGAGGCCGCCCCGAACTCGTCGTACAGCTCGGTCGTCATCGTCTCGAGGCGGCTGCGCTCCACGAACGGCGCCTCGGCCGGCTGGGGCCGGTCTTCCGGGGGCGCCGGCTCCGCCTCGGACGCGGACCAGGCGAGTTCCGAGACGATTCCGTCGCGGGGCAGCCCCGCGTCTATCCGCGCGACGAGGTCGGCCTGGTCGTCGGCGAGCGCGGGCACGGGAAGATGCTCCGGCACGTGCTCGGGGTCCTCCAGCAGATCTGCGATCTTGGCCAGCAGGAGGCCGGCCGCCCGGCTCACCGCGTTGCCCCTGCCCGGGAACGGCCGGTCGGTGAACAGGCCACCCGGGTCGGCGAGCATGACGCCCTCCGCGCGCCGTTCCAGGACCAGGCCGGTGAACCTGACCAAGTCCTCCGCGAGGCCCGGGGCGCGCAGCGCGTCGGCCACCTCGGGGTCGACGTCGGCGTAGTACACCACGGGGAACTCGACGAGCAGCCGCCGCGCCCTGCGGGCCGGGTTCGCATGGGGCGGTTCGTGCACCAGGCCCGCCGCGCTGGTGAGGTGCTGGACGGGCCGGGCCGGTTTGAACAGCGCCGCGCAGATCTCGTGGTCGATGTCGTACAGCGCGTCGCCGCGCTCGGTGTCGCGCGCCCACCACTCCAGGCTGCCGTCGGACAGCCGCAGCGCCCCGCGGTCCACCAGCCACCCCAGCACGTCGACGATGGCCGCCTTGTGCGAGCTGATCGCGGGGTCGAAGCCGAGCCCGTCGATGGAGTTGGCCAGCGGCGTGAAGATCCGCACCAGGTCCGCCAGGCTGATCTCAATGCGGGAGCGCTGGAACGATCCGAGCACCAGGCACAGGTACGCGAGCCTGCGGCGGTCGAACGGCTTGCCCTTCCGGGAGAAGATCGAGCGCTGCGTGGCGTCCAGCACGTCGAGGCGGCGGACCAGCCGCACGTGGTGGGTCGTGGCGATCAGCGTGTAGCCGAGCAGCTCGCGGAAGTCGCGCGTCATCTCGTCGGCCCAGCGCAGCACCTGGTCGAGCACGCCGGGCCGCGGCCGCTCCTTGGTGATCAGATCGTAGGTCAGCACCCGGCGGACCGCCTGCTGGTAGGAGCCGAGGTCGGTGTCGGACACGCCGGCGGCGACCCGCGCGCGAGGAGTCGTCACCGGGCACCCCCCGCCTGCGACACCGTCTCCGCAACCGCCTGCGGAACCGTCTCCGGGACCACTTCCGGGACCGCCGCCGGGACCCCCTCCGGAGCCGCCGTGGAAACCACGCCGGGAGCTTTCGCCGAACCGGTCACCCGCGTCCGGCCGGCGAGCTCGACCCGGAACCCGGGCAGGTGCAGCAGCCCCTGCGTGGTGCGTACGGCGCTGCCGGTGTCGGACGGCACGAGCCGGATCATCACGGTGTCGTCGGAGCCGGAGCCCCGCTTGAGGCGTCCGGCGACGACCGTGCGGCCCTCCAGCGCCCGCGTCATCAGCTTCAGCAGGACTTTGGTCTCGGACTCGTCGAGCACCCGCCCGTGCGCGCCCAGCTCCGCAAGCCGGGCGGCGGCCGCCCGCTCGGCCGCCCGTTCCGCGGCCTGCTCGCGGCGCAGCGCGGCCCGCGCGCCGGGGTTGCCGCGCACCGGCGCGGGCACGCCCGGGGTGGGCGCCTTCCCGCTGCGGAAGAGGGTGACCGACACCTCCACGCCCGGCGCGTCCCACCAGGTCGCCCTGGGGGAGATCTGCTCGGTGTCCTCGTGGGCCGCGCCGAGGTGCCGCGCGCCACGCAGGTTGAACGCCGCGCCCATCAGCGCGTGGGCGGCGCCCTCGTCCGGCGCGTTCCACACCCACTCGGCCAGGTGCCGCAACTGGCTGGCCCGGTTGACCCCGCCGCGCTGCGCCTCCGATATCTGCCGCAGCAGCGCGATCACCCCCGACACCGCGATGCGCGTGGCGTTGCGCAGCTCCCCCGCGCGGGACTCCTGCGCCCCTTGGGGTGCGAACCACGCCCGCAGCGCGGACCAGCGGCGGCGCCAGTCCTCCAGCCGCTCATGCCGGTCCATGAACGGCCGCTCGTCCGCCTCCGCCGCGCGGTCGAGCAGCGAGGCCAGCCCGCTCGCCTCGACGTCCCGTACGGCCGTGGCCAGGCGGGGCAGATACCGGTCGAGCTCGGCCATGAACTCGGACATGTGCGTCAGCAGGGCGTTCTTGTAGCGCAGGAACGTCTCGGGAGAGGCGTCGGTGGACCGGATGATCTCGCCCAGCGTCACGTGGAAGTGCGCGGAGCGGCGTCCCATGTCCTCCATCACCGAGTCCAGCCGGGACAGCCTGCGGTAGACCTGCTCGCCCTCCCCCGCGCGGTTGGCCGCCGCGAGCGCCTTGAGATCCTCCAGGATGTCGGAGAACACCAGCCGCGACAGGTTCGCGTCCTGGATGCGGGCGGCGAGCAGGCCCTCGACCGAGGTGTACGCCCAGTAGCCCAGCTCGCTGAACTGATAGACCGACTGCCTGTTGCGGTAGCGGACGAGGTTGCCGGCCCGGGAGGCGTCGTCGAACCGGTGCAGCACCCCGTCCTCGTGCAGGGCGTCGAGCCGGTCGCGCAGGTTGCCGTCGAACGTCGGGACCTCGTCGTGCAGCCGGGCCAGCTCGTTCAGGGCCGCCTGGACCTCCCCGGCGTCCACCTGGACCTGGTGCACCTCGCGCAGCCGGTCCATCGCCCGCAGGACCCACAGGTAGGCCACATGGTCGTCACGCCTGGTGAAGTTGAACAGCCTGAACCGATCGCTGATCGTCAGCGAGTCGAGGTCCAGCGCCCTGCGTTCCGCCATGCGGCCCCCAATCCGTGTCGCACCCGCCCGATCGCGGAGACCCGCCCACCCGAGGGGCGGGCGGGGCTCCGCGTGCCGAGAAGACCGTATTGGAGGGCACCGACAGTTTCGACCCGGCGCCGTGACCGGCCGGGGTGTTCGCGCCGGTTCACCGGCTCACCGGCGGCCTGCAGCCGCGGCCGCCCCGGCGGTTGTCCGGCCGATGACGACGCGGCCGGGCGCAGACTCGGCGGAAAGGCGATGCCGCGACCGGCCCCGGCCGGCGAAGCGCGGGCGGCGCCGAGCACCCGCGAGCACTCCGTTCGACGATCGGACCGGCCCGCCGCCGGACGTACGTCGGCCGACCCGCGATGACGAGGGTTCCACGCGTCGTCTGCCCGGCTCGGACCGAAAGTCCCACGAGGGCGGGACCTCGGGATGGTCGCGGCGTGCCGTACGGCACCTGCGGCACGATCGATGACCGCGGTTTGCTTGAGGCGTCGAAACGAAAAGACGTTGAAAGGGGCCGATCATGGCCGTCACCGAAGGTCGCAACCAGGGGAACCCCCGACTCCGCGAGGCCGCTTTCGCCGTCACCGTCCCTCGCGCGCACGGCGAGACCGTCACCGCCGGAACCTCCGGAACCGCCGAGACAGCCGGGGCCGCCGCCGACAGGGTCCGCTACGTGTGGGCCGCCGCCCGCATCGCCCTCGGCTGGGTGTTCCTGTGGGCCTTCCTGGACAAGACGTTCGGCTGGGGCTTCGCCACCCCCGCCGGCAAGGCGTGGATCAACGGTGCAAGCCCGACCACCGGCTTCCTGAAGGGCACCGCCGGCCACACCTTCGGCGGGGTGTTCACCGCCCTCGCCGGCCAGGGCTGGGCCGACTGGCTGTTCATGATCGGCCTGGCCGGCATCGGCACCGCCCTCGTCCTCGGCGTCGGCATGCGCGTCGCCGCCGCCACCGGCGGGCTCCTGCTGGCCATGATGTGGGCCGCCGAACTGCCGCTGACCACCAACCCCTTCATGGACGAGCACATTGTCTACGCCATCGTCCTGATCGGCCTGGCAATGGCGCACGCGGGCGACACCCTCGGCCTCGGCAAAGTCTGGGCCGCCACCCCGCTGGTCCGCCGCCTCCCGATCCTCAAGTAGTCCTCGCCATCGCTCCGGTGCCCACCCC
>JADGHC010000095.1 GCA_019689655.1 Microbispora sp. | reverse complement strand
TCCTCCGATCATGCCGCCCGTTCGCAAGGTCGTCGTCCCCAGGCCTGCTCCCGCGCCGGTACGGTCGCCGGAGAAGCCGGAACCGCGCGAGGAGGAGACCTTCACGTGTGCGCCGGAGTGGCGGGACACGTGGTTGTGGGAGGTCTGCCGGGAACACGAGGGCCAGCTTGACGATGCGGAATGAGCCGGAAACACGCGAATGCGGCGTGATCGGTCGATAGCGCTTAGGCGAACCAGGGCTCGGGCACTCAGGACGCTGTAGTAACGTGCGTCCCTAACCGAGGTCACGAGTTCGCAAACGGGGGAATCGATCGTGTCATCTCCTCGATCAGCCGGGCTGGTCGCGGTCGTCACGGCGATGACTTCACTGGCCGTCACGGCCCCGTACGGCACTGCCGCGGCGGCCTCGGCAGGCAGCACGACCACCAGCGCACGTACGGACGCCGCTGGGGAAAGCGCCTGGGCCGGCGAGCTCGACAAGCAGCCCACCACGCTCACAGAGCTGCGGCGGGAGGCGCAGAAGGCGTACAAGTCCATCGAGGACGCGAACAGGGCTCTGGTGGCGCGCCAGAAGAAGTTCGGCAACGTGGAGAAGCAGCTGGCGGCCAAGCTTCAGCGGCTTCAGGAAGCCACGGCGGAGCTCAACAAGATGCGCAAGCCGCTGTCCGACCTGGTGTCGTCCGTCTACCAGGATCCCTCGCTGGACGGAATCAGCCCGTTCTTCCGGGCGGGGACGAACGGCACGGACACCCTCCGGAGGATCGCCGACCTCGATCACCTGGTCGCCGGGCGGAACAGCGTCCTCGGCGACGCGGTCAAGCTGCTGGAGCGGCAGCAGCAGCTCGCCCAGGAGGCTCAGGAGCTCAGGGCCGCGAGCCTCTTGCAGGAGGCTCAGCTCAACGCTCAGGTCGCCGCTTTGCGCAAGCGTTCGTCCACGCTGGTTCGGTCGCTCACCAAGGCGCTGATCAAGATGGGCGTGAAGATCGGCAAAGGGACGCAGGGCGCGGGAGGTTGTGACCCCACCAGGATCAGCCAGGCGGAGCAGTACCCGAACGGCCTGCTGCCCCAGAACATCCTGTGCCCCCTGCCGCAGGCCGGAGAGGAACTGCGGGCGGACGCGGCGATCGCCTTCGCCGATCTCAACCTCGCCTACAAGAAGCGGTTCGGCACCTCGATGTGCGTGTCCGACAGCTACCGCAGTCTCAGTGAGCAGCAGGCGGTCTACTACCGCAGGCCCGGCTTCGCCGCCACTCCCGGCAAGAGCAACCACGGGCTGGGCCTTGCGGTCGACCTGTGCGGCGGGGTGCAGATCTTCCGCTCGGTCCAGTTCAACTGGCTGGAGGCCAACAGCAAGCGGTACGGCTGGATCCACCCCGACTGGGCCTATCACAGCCCCTTCGAGCCCTGGCACTGGGAGTACGACCCGAAGCTGGGCGCACAGCTCTGACGGGGCACCCCCAAGGGATCCGGCAGCCTCTTACGGCCGTACGGGCTGCCCGCGACCCGAGCCGGCGAGCCCTGGCTATCACGACATGCCGGGCCCGTGTCCCTGAGGTCGGTCGGCCCCGATCCATCCGGCTGGGTTCTGCGCGGCGTCGACGGCGGCGGGCCCCGGCCATCGCGACATGCCCGGTCCGTTCCCCTGAGGTCGGCCGGCCCCGGCCCGCCCGGCCGGTTGCGCATGGCGTCGGCGTGCCCCGGGCCGGCCCAAATCGCCTTTCCCGACCGGTAGGACGCTGCGAGCGCCGCCGGATCACCATGCCCGATCAGCGGGGGTGAATGGTCACCGAGAGCTTGCCGTGTGCCTGCGCCTGGGCGAGCTGGGCGGCCTGGCCCGGGGTCGTGGCCAGCACGAGCAGCGCGCCGCCGTCCGTACGGCCGGGTGGCCGGGCGATCACCCGTACCCGCTGGGCGATGGTCCGGGCCTGGAAAGGGCCGTCCTCGAAGGCCGCAAGGACGTCGACGACGTCTCCCGGTGCCAGCAGGCGGGCGGCGTCCGCATCGGCGATCCGGACCGGCGTCGCGACCATTCCCGAATCCGCGGCCATGCCTGAGTCCGTGGTCATGAGCTGTTCCGCGGCCGGAGCCCCGTGTTCCGTGGCAGGAGCCCCTTGTCCCGCGGCCACAGTTTCTTGTGCGGCGGCAGCCGGATCACTTCCGTCCGCTCCGCCGGGCACCGCTTTGCCGGGCGCTGCTCCGCCGGACGCCGGGCCGCCGGAGTCCGGCCCGCCCAGCTCATGCCCGCTGGCCCCCGCTGAGTCGGACGCCTGCCCCTGGCCACCCTGTGCCGCCTGTCCGCCCACGCCCGGCGGGCCGTCGGGCGCCTGCATGGCCAGGGCCTGGCGGAACAGGCCCGGACCGAGCAGCCGCGCGTCGGTGAGGATCTCGCCGCGGCGCAACGGACCGGCGAGTACGCGGCCCGAGACCGGAGAGCCGGGCACGTACACCCCGGCGGGCACGGCGTCGGGCGGCAGCCGTACGACCACGACATCGGAGGCGGCCAGCCGGCCTCCGGGGAGGTCGCGGGCGGCGGCGAGAACTTCCACCCCGGCAGACGTACGGATGGTCAGCAGCACGCAGGCCACCGCCAGACCGGCGAGAACGGCGGCGATCGGGCGGCGGCGACGCGCCCACAGCCGCTTCAGCGCCCGCATGACGACCCCCGCCCGTATGACGACCCCCGAAGGCTTGACCACTCCGGCACGGTCCGCGCCGGTCGCCCTTCCCATCCGTGCGGCGCCCGACGATTCTGCGACCGCTGGAGGGCTATGACACACGCGTGCGGCCACGTGGAAACCGACGCCTGCATCATGCCGTCCGGCAGCCCCCGGGACACCGCCGCATGCGTCAGGCGTCGGTGGTCTCTCCGCAAGGTCCGTCCGAGCGAAGTCGCCCATCCCGGCGATGTGCCTGCGGCGGCATCAGGCCGCCCGGACATCGCCGGGATGGCAAGGTCCCTCGGCCGCCGGTGGGTCATGGCGGGCATCGGGTCAGGGGAGCTCGATCGGCAGCTTGATGCCGTCGAGGGCGTTGCCGCAGGAGCAGGTGCGCTCTTGCGGCAGGGCCTCGACGACCTGTGCGACCAGAGCGCGCATCCGCTCGACGTTCGCCGCGAAGAAGGACAAGACCTCTTCGTGGGTGACCCCTTCGCCGGCCTCCACACCGGCGTCGTGGTCGGTGACCAGGGCGAGCGTCGTGTAGCAGAGCGCGAGTTCGCGGGCGAGCACGGCCTCCGGGTGCCCGGTCATTCCGATGATCGACCAGCCCGCGCTCGCGAACCACTTCGACTCCGCCCGCGTGGAGAAGCGGGGGCCCTGGACCACGACCAGAGTGCCGCCGTCGACCGTGTCCCAGCCCGCCTCACGGGCCGTGGCCACGGCGGCCGCCCGGCCCGAAGGACAGTACGGATCGGCGAACGACACGTGGACGGCCCCGCCCGCGTCGTAGTAGGTCTGCTCGCGGCCCTGTGTGCGGTCCACGAGCTGGTCCGGGATCACAAGGGCGCCCGGGCCGATCTCCGGGCGCAGGGACCCGACCGCGCTGGGCGCGAGCACCTGACGGACCCCAAGGGACCGAAGGGCCCACATGTTCGCCCGATAAGGGATGCGGTGCGGAGGAATGGTGTGGCCGCGGCCGTGCCGGGGGATGAACGCGACGGTCCGCTCGCCGATGCGGCCCACAGTGATCGTGTCACTCGGCGGGCCGTACGGCGTCGTCACGTCGATCTCTTCGGCGTCCTCCAGCAGGGAGTAAAACCCCGAACCGCCGATGACCCCGATTTCTGCGCGATTGACCATGCGCCGACACTAGCGAACGGCGTCACGCGATCGACGCGTCCCGCCGGCGCCTGTGGATAACCTCAGGCGGCGGCGGTGGAGCTGGACGACGAGCTCGACGAGCTGGTGGAGGCGGCGGGCTCCTTCTTGCCCGAGTCGCTCGAGGACTTTGAGGACGACGACGTGGTCGACGACGAGCTCGACGAACGGTTGTCGGTCCGGTAGAAGCCAGAGCCCTTGAAGACGATGCCTACGGCGGAGAAGACCTTGCGCAGCTTGCCCTGGCAGGACGGGCACTCCGTGAGCGGGTCGTCAGAGAACTTCTGGACGGCCTCCAGCTGCTCACCGCAAGCGGTACAGGCGTACTGGTAGGTAGGCACTCGCTCCTCCTGAGACTGGCACTCGACCGGGTCGATTGCTAATGGTAAGCAGTCAACAAGCCCAAACGCCACTCCGGCCCGGTTTATTGCCCCGCGCCGTCCCATTCGCTCCACCGCGCCATCTGCTCGCCCCGCGAGCCGCCCGCAGTCAGCCCGTGGCCTCCCACCGGCGGTCCCCCTTCACGGTCGGCCCGTGGTCCCCGTCCCCGCGGCCGGGCCCGAAGTCCGCCCGAGGTCCACTCGAAGTCCATCCGTGGTTCGCGCGCGGGCCGCCCCGTTCCACGCGTGACTCGTCTCATCCGTCCGTGATCGGCCCGTACGTTCCGCCGGGCCGCCCGCGAAGCACCCACGCTCGAAGCGCCCGGTCGGCCGCCGCGCCGCCGTACCAGCCGTACCGGCCCGGTCAGCCGCCGTGTTCGCCGTACCAGCCGGCGAGCTTGCCGCGGCGGCTGACGGCGCGCAGGCGGCGTTCGACCGTCTCCCGCTGGGCGGCCGTGGTGACCACGAGAAGCTGGTCGCCGGCCTGCAGCCGGGTCGTCGGCGTGGGCACGAACGACTGCCCGTCCCGTACGACGAGCGTGACCATGGTGTTGGCGGGCAGCCGGAGCTCGAAGATCTCCACGCCGTGCATGCGCGACCCGGGCGGGATGCGGACCTGCAGCAGGTCGGCGTTCAGCTCCTCCAGGGGCGCGGCCTCCACGTCGAGGTCGCGCGCCTCGCCCTCGGCGGTGAGGCCGAGCATCCTGACGAGGTACGGCAGCGTGGGCCCCTGCAGGATCGTGAACACGATGACGATGATGAAGACGTCGTTGAACAGGCCCTTCGCCCCCGGCAGACCGGCGGCCCAGGGGATCGCGGCCAGCACGATGGGCACCGCCCCGCGCAGCCCGGCCCATGACAGGAACACCTGCTCGCGCCACGACAGCGAACCGAGGCGCAGGAGCCGTACCACCACCGCGGACACCACCACGGACGCCGGCCGGGCGAGGAGGACCAGCAGCAGACCCGACAGCAGGGCCGGGACGAGCACGCCGGGCAGTTCGCGCGGGTCCGCGAGCATGCCGAGCATGACGAACAGCCCGATCTGGGCGAGCCAGGCGGCGCCCTCCGCGAAGCCGCGGGTGGCGGCGCGGTGGGGGAGTTTGGCGTTGCCCAGGATCAGCGTCGTCAGGTAGACCGCGAGGAACCCGCTGCCGTGCACCAGCGTCGCGCCGCTGTAGGTGATGAAGGCCAGCGCCAGCACCGCGATCGGGTAGAGGCCGGAGGCGGGCAGCGCGACCCGGCGCAGCGCGTACACCCCCGCCGGGCCCACGGCGAGTCCGATGGCCGCGCCGATGATCAGTTCGACGGCGGTTTCCAGCAGGATGTGCGGCAGCGAGAGCGTCGGCGTCGAGCCCGCGCTCAGCATGATCACGAGGATGACGGTCGGGGCGTCGTTGAAGCCCGACTCGGCCTCCAGGATCCCGGCGAGCCGGGGCGGCAGCGGCAGCCGTCGCAGTACGGAGAACACCGCGGCCGCGTCGGTCGACGCCAGGAACGCTCCCAGCAGCAGCGCCATGCGCCACTCCATGCCGAGCAGGACCGCCACGGTGGCCGCGAGCACGACGACGCTGACCGCGATCCCGACCGTGGCGAGCACGAGCGCCGCCGGCACCGCGTCGCGTACGTGGCTCCAGTTGGTGGTGAGACCACCTTCGGCGAGGATCACGGCGAGCGCGACCAGGCCGAGTTGCTGGGCCGTCTGGGCGTTGTCGAAGTTGATGCCGACGATGCCGCCCTCGCCGAGCAGCAATCCCAGGCCGAGATAGATGAGCAGCGTGGGCAGGCCGGTGCGATGCGCGATCCGTACGGCCGCGACGGCCGCGATGACGACGACGGCGGAAAGGAGCAGCCAGACGTTCAGACCCACCCGCTCCCTTCGCCGTCCCGTTACATCAAGTTTGTCACATCTGTACCAAACGCGTGATTCCGCTTGGAAGGGCGGCGAAGCGTACGCACTGGTCGTGGGGCTCCGCCGGAACTCCCTCCATCAGCTCGCCCTCGTGCAGGAGCGCCACCGTCGGCACATTCGGCCCGACACGGGCGAGCGCCCGGTCGTAGAACCCGCCGCCGCGGCCGAGCCGTACGCCGGTGACCCGATCCACGGCCAGGGCCGGCGCGATCACCAGCGCGGCGGTGCGGATCGCGTCGACGCCGCGCCGGACGTCCACGGGCTCCATGACCCCGTTCGGGCCCGGCGCCAGCGAGTCCGGGCCGTCGTACGCGGCCCAGTCGAGCTCGCCGTCCGGGCGCTGCACCGGGAGGATCACCGTGGCGCCGTGCTTCCACAGCGCCAAGATCAGCCCCTGGGTGGACGGCTCGGTGCCGATCGACCAGTAGCAGGCCACCAGCCCCGCCATCTGCACCCACGGCTGATCGAGGAGCAACTCACGGATGGACGCCGACGACTCCCGCAGCGTCTTGGAATCGAGTTCCGACCGGCCGCGGAGGATACGCCGACGCAGGTTCATCTTGTCCAAAGACCGCTCCGTTAGTGTCTATGCATGGCTGACTTCGACTCCGTGACAAAAGCCGTCGTGCCCGCCGCGGGTCTCGGCACCCGCTTCCTTCCCGCGACCAAGGCGACCCCCAAGGAAATGTTGCCCATCGTCGACAAGCCGGCCATCCAGTACGTGGTGGAGGAGGCCGTCTCCGCCGGACTGCTCGACATCCTCATGGTGACCGGCCGCAACAAGCGCTCGATCGAGGACCACTTCGACGTAGCGTACGAGCTGGAGGACGCTCTGCGCGCCAAGGGCGACGAGGAGCGGCTCAGCCAGGTGAAGGAGCCAGTCGATCTCGCCACCATGCATTACGTACGGCAGGGCGAGCCCAAGGGCCTCGGCCACGCCGTCCTGTGCGCCAGGCAGCACGTCGGCCGCGAGCCGTTCGCCTGCCTGCTCGGCGACGACATCATCGACCCCCGCGACCCGCTGCTCAAGCGCATGATCGAGGTGCGCGCCACGTACGGCGGCAGCGTCATCGCGCTGATGGAGGTGCCGCGCGAGCAGATCTCCCTGTACGGCGCCGCCGCCATCGAACCGACCGGCGAAGACGACGTCGTCCGTGTCACGGATCTCGTGGAGAAGCCCCCGGCCGGTGAGGCGCCCTCGAACTGGGCCGTCATCGGCCGCTATGTGATCGACCCGGCCGTGTTCGAGGTGCTCGAGCGCACCCCGCCGGGGCGCGGCGGCGAGATCCAGCTCACCGACGCCTTGCGCACGCTGGCCGCGATGAGCCCGGAGGAGGGTGGTCCGGTGCACGGCGTGTTGTTCCGCGGCCGTCGCTACGACACCGGAAACAAGCTGGAGTACCTGCAGACCGTGGTGCAGTTCGCCGCGAACCGGGACGACCTCGCTCCGGAGTTCCTGCCCTGGCTGCGGGAGTTCCTGGACAAGACCGGACAGTGAGCCGATGAAATCCGTCGACCGCCATCTCGCCGACATCCTCGCGACGGTGCGGCCGCTCGCCCCGATCGAGGTCGACATCGACGCGGCACTCGGGGCCGTGCTGGCCGAGGACGTCACCTCGCCCGTCCCGCTGCCCCCGTTCGACAACTCGGCCATGGACGGCTACGCCGTACGGGCCGAGGACGTGGCCGCCGCGCCCGTCACGCTGCCCGTGATCGGGGACGTGGCGGCGGGGGACGGCGGGCTGAACGCCCTCGGCCCCGGCCTGGTCGCCCGCATCATGACCGGCGCGCCCGTGCCCTCAGGCGCCGACGCCGTCGTCCCGGTCGAGTGGACCGACGGCGGCACCGCCCGGGTACGGATCGACAGGGCGGCGCCGCCCGGCAACGCGATCCGGCGGGCGGGCGAGGACGTGCGGGCGGGCGACGTGGTGCTCCGCGAGGGCGTCCGGATCGGGCCCGCCCAGGTGGGGATACTCGCCGGGGTCGGCCGCCGCAGGGTGCGGGTGCGGCCCCGGCCGAGGGTGGCCGTGCTGTCCACGGGTGCCGAGCTCGCCGAGCCCGGCACCCCGCTCGGCGCGGGCCGCATCTGGGAGTCCAACAGCTTCATGCTCGCCGCGGCCGTACGCGAGGCGGGGGCCGAGGGGTTCCGGGCCGGTTCGGTGACCGACGACCCCAAGGAGTTCCTGGACACCCTGGACGCCCAGCTCCTGCGGGCCGACGCGGTGATCACCAGCGGCGGCGTCTCGATGGGGGCGTACGAACCGGTCAAGGAGGCGCTGGCCCCGCTGGGCACGGTGGCCTTCGAGAAGGTCGCCATGCAGCCGGGCATGCCGCAGGGCTTCGGCGTCGTGGGGCCCGACCACGTGCCGATCTTCACGCTGCCCGGGAACCCGGTCTCGTCGTTCGTGTCGTTCGTGCTCTTCGTCAAGCCGGCCCTGCGGGCGATGCAGGGCCTCCCGGCCGGGCCGCCCCCGACCGTACGGGCCACCGTGACGGCGCCGGTGCGGTCGCCGGCCGGCAAGCGGTCGTACCTGCGGGCCGTGCTGACCGGCGAGACCGTCGCACCGGTCACCGGGCAGGGCTCGCACCAGCTCGCGGCGCTGGCCGGGGCGAACGCGCTGATCGTGGTGCCGGAGGACGCGACCTCGCTGCCCGAGGGCGCCGAGGTGGAGGTGATCCCGCTATGAGACTGACGCACGTCGACGAGACCGGGGCGGCCCGGATGGTGGACGTCTCCGAGAAGGAGGTCAGCGCGCGTTCCTCCGTCGCGACCGGCCGGGTGCTGCTGTCGCCGGAGGCGGTGGCCGTGCTCCGCGCGGGTGACGTGCCCAAGGGCGACGCGCTGGGCGTGGCGCGGATCGCCGGGATCATGGGCGCCAAGCGCACCCCCGACCTCGTGCCGCTGTGCCACCCGATCGCCCTGACCGGCGTCAAGGTCGAGCTGGCCGTCGTGGACGAGGGGGTGGAGATCACCGCCCGGGTCCGTACGGCCGACCGGACGGGCGTCGAGATGGAGGCGCTCACGGCCGTCACCGTCGCGGCGCTCGCGCTGGTGGACATGATCAAGGCGGTGGACCCGGCGGCGGTGATCACCGATGTCCGGGTGGAGGAGAAGACGGGCGGGAAGACCGGCCACTGGACCCGTACGGGTGAGGAGTGACGTGCGCGCATTGGTGGTGACCGTGTCCAACCGGGCGTCCGCGGGCGTCTACGAGGACCGGTCCGGGCCGCTGCTGGCCGCCCTCCTGAAGGAGGCGGGCTGCGACCGGGTGGACGGGCCCCGCGTGGTCCCCGACGGGGACGCCGTGGAGGCCGTGCTGCGCGAGGGCGCTGCCGCGGGCTACGACGTGATCGTCACCACGGGCGGGACCGGGGTGACGCCCCTCGACCTCACCCCGGAGATGACCCGCCGGGTGCTGGACCGGGAGATCCCCGGCATCGCCGAGGCCATCCGCCAGGTCAACCGGGAGAAGGTGCCGACGTCGATCCTGTCCCGCGGTCTGGCCGGGCAGGCCGGCAAGACGCTGGTGGTCAACCTCCCGGGGTCCTCCGGCGGCGTACGGGACGGCATGGCCGTGCTGGCCCCGATCCTGTCCCATGTCGTGGACCAGATCCACGGCGGCGACCATGCGCGCTGAGGAACACGCCGAGATCGGGGCGCGTCCAGCATGGCGCGTTGACCGTGTTCCGGTGGATGATTGACGAATGGATCGACTTCGCGGCTGGCCGGTGTCGCTGTCCGAGGGGCCCGTCGGGCTCCGGCCGCTGCGCCTGCGTGATGTCCGCGACTGGCGCGAGACCCGCTTGCGCAACGCCGAATGGCTCCGTCCCTGGGAGCCGAGCAACCCCGAGACCCCGCTGTTCCGCACCGGCCTCGGGCCGTACATCTCAATGGTCAGCACCCTGCGCCGCGAGGCCCGCCAGGGGCTCGCCATGCCGTGGGTCGTCACGTACGAGGGACGGTTCGCCGGGCAGCTCACCGTGGGGGCGATCGTGTGGGGATCGGCCCGCTCCGCCCAGGTGGGCTACTGGGTGGACGGCGCGCTCGCCGGCCGGGGCATCATCCCGACGGCGCTCGCCATGGCCGTCGACCACTGCTTCTTCACGACCGGGTTACACCGGCTGGAGGCCAGCATCCGGCCGGAGAACCACGCCAGCCGCAGGGTCGTGGAGAAGCTCGGGTTCCGCGAGGAGGGCATCCGCCGGCGTCAGCTCCACATCGACGGCGCCTGGCGCGACCACATCTGCTACGCGCTGACCGTCGAGGACGTGCCGCGCGGGCTGCTCGTGCAGTGGCGCCGCACCATGAACTCGGCCGCCCGCCCCAGCGAGTCCAGCCCCGGTTAGCGAACCGAAGGGCAAGCCGATCACCGGCGCGCTGCTCCGTGGCGATGCGCCGCCGCGGCCACGCCACGGGAGGCGCCCGCATGCGGGGCGGAGGCTTTTGTCCATCGCGTTCCGATCGCCGTTTCCGACGCGTCTTCTCCGGCGCGTCCCGTGCGGCGGGCGACTCCCGTGGCCTGCGCGGACCCGCACGGGATCGAATTACATGAAGACGTTTGACGATCTCGCGACACACCGGACTGAATGCTCGTCATTAAGTGACACACAGTCCTACGGTGCGTGACGTGAACACCTCTCCGTCGACACAGCGCCACGGATGTGTTCACCATGCCCTGACGCGCGTCCGTACGGTGGTCCGGGGGTGCGCGCATGGGTAGCGCGGTGCTCTACCTCGCCATCGTCGTCATGTGGCTCATCGTCCTGCTGCCCATGTGGCTGCGCCGGGACCGGCACACCGACGACGAGCTGTTCGAGGAGCAGACGGAGGCGGCCACGCTGTGCGAGCCGCCCGCCGACGACTCCGCGGAGGCCGACTCCGGCGACACCGACTCCGGCGACGCCGATGACGTGGACGGGAGCGACGCCGACACGGTCGTCACACCGCCCTCCGCGTCCGCGGACGACGCCGTGAAATCCGCGGCGTCCCCGGCGGCCGCCGAGACCGCGGACAAGGTCGCGGCGGAGCGCCACGCGCGGGCCCGCCGGGCCGCCGCTCACCGCCGCGCCCGGATCCTCGCCCGGCGACGGCGGCGGCTGCTGTGGAGCATCCTGCTCGTGCTGGCCTCCGTGGTCACCGCGGCCGTCCGCGTGATGCCCTGGTGGGGTGTCGCGCCCTCGGGCGTGCTCCTCGTCGGCTACCTGATCATGCTGCGGGTGGCCGCACGCGTGGACAGGGAGCAGCGGGAGAGGGCCGCGCGGGCGCGGGCCGAGTACCTGCGCCGCCGGCGGGAGCGCCGCCGTGCCCTGGCCGCGCTGGCCCGCGAGGCGGAGATCATCAAGTTCGACGCGCGCAAGCGCGTCCAGGTCTTCGATCAGTACGCCGACGGTCGCCGCGCGGCCGGGGACTGAAAAGGGTGGCGCGAACACCCCGGAGAGTTTGCTAACCTAGACGACGTCGTTGGGGCTATAGCGCAGTCCGGTAGCGCACTTCGTTCGCATCGAAGGGGTCAGGGGTTCAAATCCCCTTAGCTCCACCACGACAGAGGCCGGTTCCGCCCAGCGGGACCGGCCTTTCGCCTTTTAGGACGTGATTCAGAAGGCGGATCTTCGCCGGGGCCCGCGCCCGTGCGCCCGGTCGATCCGTGTGACCTTCCGCCGGTACGGCCCCGCGGGAAAGCGGCTACGGCGCGAGCACGTGCCGCAGGTAAGCGTCGGGCGCTTCCAAGAACCGCCGCCAATGATCCACCAAGTGGAGGTCCTTCCACTCGACCCGGTGGATCCCGTCGTCGTCCAGCTCGAGGATCTGCGCGCCCGGAAGGCCGGCCAGGACCGGCGAATGCGTGGCGCAGACGATCTGCCCGCCCTCGCGGGCGACCTGGTCCATCAACGCGACCAGGCGCAGGCAGGAGGTGAACGACAGCGCGGCCTCCGGTTCATCCATCAGGTACAGGCCGGGCCCGGTCACCATGCGGTCCAGCACCGTGAAGAACCCCTCACCGTGCGACTGCTTGGTCAGATCCTCCTGCCAGAACCCGGGCAGCCCGGACACGTTCTGCGCGATGGTGAACAGCGTCTCGGCTCGGAAGAAGAACGCCCGCCGCTGGGTACGGGGACCGCGGATGAGGCGCAGCCCCGCCGTGGTGAACTCGGCGTGCAACGCCCGGCCGAGCGGTGTCGCCGCCGTGGTGGAGGCGTACCGGGTGCCGGCCTTGCCGCCTTCGGCGTTGATGCCGCACACGTCGGCGATGGCCTCGATGAGCGTGGACTTGCCCGAGCCGTTCTCCCCGACGAGGAACGTCACGGGGGCGGTGATGTCGAGCCCGTCGGCGAGGTGCCGTACGGCGGGGATGGTGAACGGCCACCGGTCCGGATGAGGCGGCGGCACGGTCAGGCGGGTGATCAGCATGGCCTGGTCCGCGAGTCCGGTGCCGGGAACCGGTACGCGTGCTCACGCACCACACGGCGTGAGAACGCGCGCTGATCGGGGCTGATCATGACGGGTGTGGCCTCCTGGTAGGTGGGCCGGCACGTGTTCGGCCGGCATTTCCTGTCAAGGGTTGTATAGCCGACTTCCGGGTTGCGGGACCCGTAGTCGGCGATTCCGCCGCCGGGTGCGGGAAGGGCGGCATCTCGGGTCGCGGTGCCGAGGCGAGCACTGATCCGGGTCACGGCGAGGTCATCGCGCCGAAGTCCTCGCGCAGGCCGAACGCGATAGGGGTGACGTGGTGCGGAGGCCGATTCCGCCCGCCGGGACCGAGTGACCGGCGTCCCGGCGGTGCGCGCGCCCGGAGAACAAGCGGGAGGAGAGCTTGGCGTTCCACGGGAGATGTGGAGAGGGCCTTGACACCGTGCCGATGGTGCGGGCACCGCCGCTTTCCCGAGCCTTTCCGCCCCGTGTGGTCCACTGTGCGGAAGGGGGCAGATGAATCTGGGGGATCGCTTCTCCATCACCAGCCGCGTCACCGTGTACATCGGGGCGATGGCCACTGTGCTATGCACGCTGGTGGCCATGCTCCTCATGGCGGTCATCCACCACTACACCCGGGAGACCGTCACCAGGGAAGCCCTGGTGGCGGGCGGCCGTGTGGCCGTCAAGCTCGAGCGGGGGCAGTCGCCCTCTCACCTCACCGAACGCGATTTACGCCACGTTCAGGTGGTCGATCCGTCCGGCCGTGTGGTCGCTTCGACCCCCGACCTGCGGGGCAGGCCGAGAATGGCGGGCTTCACCCCGCCCGACAGCAGGAACAGCACGATCGGCATCGTGTGCGACCGCAACTCGCCGTCCGCCGAGTGCAACATCGTCGCGTCGCAGTGGGCGCACCGCGCGGGCCAGAGATGGATGGTCTACAGCGCTACGCCGGTGGTGCCGCCGTGGGTCGATCCCTGGCTGGCCGGGATGGTGACGGCGGGCGCGGCGGCACTGGCCGCTGCCATCACCTACCTCGGCTATCGGAACGTGCGGACGTCGCTCAGGCCGGTCGACGTCATCCGGGCGGAGCTGGAAAAGATCAACGAACACTGCGCCGACCGGCGCGTGCCGGTGCCGGTCGCGGGCGTGGAGATACGGGAGATGGCCGAGAGCGTGAACCACACGCTCGGCCGGTTGGCCACCGCGCTGAATCAGGCGCGCAGCGCCCTGCAGCAGCAGCGTCAGCTGCTCTCCAACGCCTCCCACGATCTGCGTAGCCCGATCGCCGCCATGCGGGCGGAGGTGGAGGACGGGCTCGCCGCGCCGGAGGGGACCAGCGTGGCCGAGCTGGCCGAGGTCCTGCTGCCCAGCCTCGACCGGCTGCAGGCGATCGTGCACGACCTGCTCACCCTCGAAAGCCTGGACCAGGGCCTGCGCGGCGAACGGCGCAGGCTCGACCTGTCCGAGGTCGTGGCGGCGGAGCTGCGCACCCGCCGTCACCCGGCCAAGCGCATCGAATCCTCGCTCGAACCCGGGGTGTTCGTGGTGGGCGACAGGGTGAAACTGGCTCGCCTGCTGACCAATCTCCTCGACAACGCCGAACGGCACGCCCGGACGACGATCACCGTGACCGTACGGCACGAGCCCGCCGATCAACGCGGTCGGCGTACGGCGGTGCTCGAAGTCCTCGACGACGGGCCGGGCATCGAACGGGACAAGTGGGAGGTGGTGTTCGACCGGTTCACCCGGCTGGACCCGGCACGCAGCGGAAACGGGGGGTGCGCGGGGCTGGGCCTGCCGATCGCCAGGCAGATCGCACAGGCCCACGGAGGCACCCTGAGAATCGAGGACAGCCCCGTCGGCGCCCGCTTCGTCCTGCGCCTGCCACCCGCGCCCGCCGAGGCGCCGCCCCCGGCCGGCAACGGCACGCCTTCCTGAAGCCGGCAACGGCACGCCTTCCCGAATGCGCCGCATGCGGCG
>JADGHC010000786.1 GCA_019689655.1 Microbispora sp. | reverse complement strand
TTCACCAGCTCCGAAGGGCCCTCGGCCAGGACCGGATCACCCGCACCAGCACCGGTTACGTGCTCACCGTCCACCCCGGCGAGCTGGACGCCGACCGGTTCGAGACTTTGGCGGAACAGGGCCGGGCCGCGCTCGCCGCCGGAGACCACGAACGGGCCTCCGCGCTGCTCGGGCAGGCACTCGAACTGTGGCGCGGTCCGGCGTACGCGGGGCTGGACCTCACCGACGGGCTCAGCGACCACGCACGCCGCCTGGAGGAGGGACGCCTCACCGCACTGGAGAACAGGATCGAGGCGGACCTGGCACGCGGGATGCATGCGGCGCTCATCCCCGAGCTCGGCGCGCTCGTCGCCGAGCACCCGCTCAGGGAGCGGCCGCGCACGCAGCTCATGCTCGCCCTGGCCAGGTCGGGACGCCAGGCGGAGGCGCTGGCCGTCTACCAGGACGCCCGGCGGGTGTTCGCCGCCGAGCTCGGCCTCGACCCCGGTGAGGAGCTCCGCCACCTGCACCAGGCCATCCTCACCGGCACTCTCCCCGCCGATTCCCCGGCGGCGCCGTCACGCGATAGCCGTCCCGCCCAGCTCCCGGCCGACATCTCCGACTTCACGGGCAGGGAGGAGGAGCTCGCGCGGCTGACCGACCTCCTCGGCGGGGAGCCGTCCGGGCCCGGGTACGTACGCGTGTGCGTCATCGCGGGGATGGGCGGGGTCGGCAAGACGACGCTGGCCGTACACGCCGCCCATCGGGTCGCGCGGCACTACCCCGACGGCCAGCTCCACGTGAACCTGCACGGGGTGGAGGCCTCTCCCGCCGATCCCGGCCAGGTGCTCGCGTCGTTCCTCACCGCGCTCGGCGTGCCACGCTCGACCCTGCCGGAGACCACCGAGGAGCGGGCCGCGTTCTTCCGGAGCCGGCTGGCCGAGCGCCGGGTGCTCATCGTGCTGGACAACGCCGCGTCCGAGCAGCAGGTCCGCCCGCTGCTCCCCGGCACCTCCGGCTGCGCCGTGATCATCACCAGCAGGACCAGGCTGACGGGGCTGTCCGGTGCGACCCTGATCGAACTGTCCGTCCTCCAGCCCGGCCAGGCCGTACAGCTGCTGTCCAGGATCGCGGGGGCCGGCCGGGTGGCCGCCGAGCCGGAGGCGGCGGCCGAGATCGCCCGGCTGTCGGACCGGATCCCGCTCGCCGTCCGGGTGGCGGGCGCCCGCCTGGCCGCCCGGCCGCACTGGCCGCTGGCCCGCTTGGTCGGGCAGCTCACCGACGAGCGGCGGCGGCTCGACCAGTTCTCGACCGGCGACCTCGCGGTCAGGGCCAGCCTGGCGCTCAGCTATGTGGGGCTCGACCATCTCACCCGCAGGGCGTTCCGCCTGCTCGGCGCGCTGAACGTGCCCGACTTCGCCGGCTGGGTGGCCGCGGCCCTGCTCGACCTGCCCGTGGCCGCGGGCGAGGAACTGGTCGAGGCCCTGGTGGACAGACAGCTCCTGCTGATCAGCGGGGTCGATGCGGCGAGACAGCCTCGGTATCGCTTCCACGACCTCGTCCGCCTGTACGCCCGGGAGCTCAGCGCGCTCGAAGACGAACCGGAGGCCGTCGCCCCGGCCCTGAGCAGAGCCTTCGGGGCCTGGCTCGCGCTGGCCGAGCGTGCCACGGAGAAGGTGCACGGCAGTTCCTTCGCCATCATCCACGGCACCGCCGAGCGCTGGAGCCCTCCCGGCGACGCACCGTGGGAGGCGTTGGCGGAGCAGGACCCGATGGCCTGGTTCGACACCGAGCGGATGGCCCTGGTCGCGGCGGTCCGCCAGGCCTGCTCGCTCGGCCTCACAGAGGTCGCGTGGGACACGGCCTGCTGCCTGGAGCGCTACTTCGACGTGCGCGGGCATTTCGACGATTGGCGCGCGCTCCACGAGCACGTCCTGGAGGCGTGCCGGAGGGCGGGGAACAGGCTCGGCGAGGCGGTGATCCTGCGCGGGCTCATCGACGCCACCACCTGGATGGAAACCAGCGGCGAGGCCATGGCCGCGCAGTACGACGGCGCCGGGCGGCTCATCGCCATGTTCGCCGAGCTGGGCGAGGAGCGCGGGCTGGCCGACGCCTACGCGATGCGGGCGTGGGGCGAGGCGGCCAGGGGCGACCTGACGGGGGGCCTGCGGT